>VFJT01000127.1 GCA_009885935.1 Gammaproteobacteria bacterium | reverse complement strand
CAATATCAGCAGAAAAACCGCCCCTATTTCATACCTTATTGAAAAAACCGGGTTTATTATCTTGATTAATAAGCGTTTCGAGATATGCATAATTAATATTTGTTTTTGGTTATACATTGGGTTTGATATTTTACGAAACAGAACTATACTCAGATCGTGTCCATTTTTGTAAAATTTCAATACAAGGAGTATTTAAATGAAATCAACTGAAAATCAAAGGAATGTACAGAACAACAATTCTGCAAATTCTATCAATGCTGCAAACTCTGCGAAAGCACAGCCCAAAAATTCTGAGAACTATAGGAAACCACAGGACCAAAACTCTGGAAACTATGGGAAAGCACAGAATCAGAACCCTGGAAAATCACAGCAAGATGCTGGGAGATCACAGCAGGGCGCTGGAAGATCACAGCAAGACGCTGGGAGATCGCAGGATGCTGGAAGATCACAGGGCGCTGGGAAATCGCAGGACGCCAGGAGACATATTGGACTACCTCGAGAAGAATAAGTCTGCATCTACACCCGTTTTCAGTGTTCAATTCAATTGGACGCTGAAAACGAGTTTTTTATTATGTTACTCTATTGTTTGGTATGCGTGCGCCTACATCCCATTAGGATGAGCCGCTAAATCTATAACACCGCTTTCTCGTATACTCTGAAATGCTTTGGCATATTCTTCTAACACTTTAACCGAATACGCTAAGCGATCGCGAATGCGTTTATCGTCTTCATTGACACTATCGGGTGTGTTCATGACTTGTTCTACATGCCTCACGATGACATGATCGGGAATATAGCAAACACGGCTGTTTTTATAACTGCTCATGCGTAATTCGGCAATGGGATAAGCGCCGCCCATACCCGCCGATACGCTAACGAGCAATGCAGGTTTATGCGCCAGTTCTTTATCGCAAATTACAAATAAGTTTTTCATGGCGGGCGGCACCATACCATTCCATTCTGGAACCACAAAAATAAACGCATCGGCTTGATTCAATTCCTTGACAACGAGTTCATTTTTAGCCGCAGACTGCTCTTTTGTGCTTTCAAAAGCATCGTTGTCCCATAGTTTAGGCAATAAATCTTTAACACTGTGTAGTGAATGTTTAACACTCACTAAGCCGCTAACATATTGCCCTACTTTGGCCGATTGTGAATTCTGACGCGAACTGCCGACGATAATGGATATGAACATATGATTCCTCATTTTTTGGTATATTAATTAAAATAGTTTAACACAAAAGCCTCGTGGTTATTAAACCTCAACAACCGCTATCCCCTGCTCCTGTAATTGGCGTATTTGCTCCGCGTTACTAGACAATAGCCTTATCCTTTTCACTTCCATTATCGTTAACATTTGTGCTGCGGCCTTGTAACTATGAGGTTCATTATAGCCAGCCACATCGCAGCCATCTTGCCCTAAATAAAGTAGAATACCGCTATTATCACTAAGATAGTGTATGCTTTCCCACAATTTATCACCGCAAGCGCAAGGTTCCAGCTCCCATACAGTGCTCTTGAAACAACCATAATGCATAGCCACCATGGGATTTTCTGCCAGAGTGGCTTTTTTAAAAGAAAGTGCAATATGTTCTTTATATGAACATAACCCTTCAAAACTATAAAAGTGGCATTCACCACTGGCTAAAGGAATACGTACTTTTGTTTTGATTTTAGGAATAGACAAACGCAGTGCTTGTCTGGTTTTTCGTTTAACATAAACCATGATGATTATCTCCTGCTCATTAAGTTGCAAAATAAAGAACTTAGGGGGATAATTTATTAAGTATACAATACATTAAATATTTAAGTCAACGCTATTCACGTCTCCACCTATATATTGGTATACTGCTGCCTTGACTCTACACCTAATGGACTTTTTGAATAAACTGTGTTTAATTTAACCGCTCACCGTAGCAATCACCGCAAAAAGTACAGCGTGACTAGATATTTGCTATTGTGTGTCTTGTTATCGCTGGCGGCCATTGTACAAGCAAATCCTACCTTTATTTTTCAGGTCTCGGGCGTAGAACCGCCTGTTCTAGAAAATGTGCAAAAAAGCCTGGACAGCTTGCCTAGACGTTTATCAGACAAAGCCAGCGATCAGGATGTAGCCGCCGTATTTGAGCAAGTCAGCGACACCGCTAAGAAAGCCTTAGCCCCTTATGGTTATTTTACACCCACCATTACTGTCAAAAAACGGCAAATAAAAAAAGATGAATGGACTGTTACTATCAAGATACAACCTGGGCCACAAACTTATGTCAATACCGTGCACGTTGCTATTATCGGCGCCGGCGAGAAAGACAAAACATTGCAACAGGCATTAAGCGATTTTCCGTTAAAAAAAGGCATGCCTCTTAATACGGATTTATACGAACAAAGCAAAAAGAAATTCGCAGCCCTGGCCAATACTGCAGGTTATATGTCGCCTGCATTTACCCAGCATGAAATTACCGTTAATAAAGCGACTCATCTCGCCAACATCAATTTAGTCTTTGACACTGGGCCGCAATATTATTTCGGGGGCGTACACTTTAATCAAAGTTTTTACGACGATAGTTTCTTGCAACGCTTTCCGCAATTTAAAGAAGGCGAAGCCTATTCGCCTGTAGCGGTATCACAGCTGCAAGAAAGTTTGGCCGGAACACCGTACTTCAGCACCATTAATGTAGACCCTAAACAAACTACGGACAGTACGGATATCCCCATTTGGGTTGATTTAACCCCGAGTAAAGCCCAATCCTATAACATCGGTGTGGGTTATGGTACAGACACCGGGCCACGATTAACGGCCACATGGGATCAACGTCATGTAACGGACACGGGCCAATATTTTAAAGCCTTCATGCAGTTATCCACGGTGCAAAGCACCTTAGATCTACGCTACATTATTCCAGGAAAGGATCCAGTCAATGAACAATACTATATAGGAGCCAGTTATCAGCAACAATCCTATCCGCACAGCAATAAAGGGGAAACAGAAAAATTTACTTTGGGTAAACAACAATTGTGGGAAGGCTGGACTGCTAGCCCCAGTCTGAGTATACAACACGACCACTATAGCTTGCTGGGTGATCCTTATAGGGACACTTCCATGATTTTGCCTAGCGTTACTTTGTATAAAACCAGTTATGATAATCCCGTTTTCCCGCGTACAGGGTACAGCACTAATTTTACCGTACGCGGCGCCAGCACAGCCATTTATTCGGATACTAATTTTGTGCAAGCCGAATTTGCCCCTAAATTAATTTTAAGTCCATTTGACTTTAGCCGCATCATATTACGTGGCGACCTGGGTTATACGGCTGTAGCCGATCCAGCGACCATTCCCTTATCGCTGCAATTTTTTGCTGGCGGTAGCGACAGCATACGTGGTTATGATTATCAAGAGATAGGCCCAGGTCGTTATTTATTTGTAGGCAGCGCTGAATATCAACAACATGTCTATAAAGAATGGTGGGGAACTGTTTTCATGGATGCAGGTAACGTCGTTAATACTTTGGGTAATCCGCAATACAATGTCAATGGCGTGCAACAGCCCAATGCCAATTTATCTGACTTGATCAACAGAAGCGTCGGCGTGGGCGTCATGTACGCCTCTCCTGTAGGCCCTATAGAATTGACGGTGGCAAAACCCATTGGAAATAATTCCGGTAAAGGATTCTCTATTCAATTTATAATGGGAGGGAATATGTAATGAAATGGGTACTTCGCTTCTTGCGCGCACTGCGAGTCGTTCTGATGTTATTTTTATTAGGCCTAACGATGCTGATTTACGTTATATTAGAGACTCCCTATGGCTTAAAACTAGCGAATACCTTCTTACCCCTATTTTTACCCTTTACTTTAGAAATTGACGCTCCACGTGGAGCACTATTAGACAACTTATACGCAAATAAAGTGGTGTATCGCGACGATGTCGTTGAAGTGACCGTCAAAAATCCGTCGCTACGCTTAGATGCTGTACGTTTATTTTTCGGTGAAATTAAAGTGGATAATGTCACGGCCGATGATGTTAGCGTCATTATATTGGACAATGGCGAACCTAGCACCTTGACACGCGCAAAATTATTAGAAAATTTAACACTCCCTTTTTCACTGAAATTAACCAATAGTACGCTTAAACACTTATTGGTAGGGGAAGTTCATAAAAAGCCTTGGGTTGATTTGCAACAAGCCACTGTATCGGCATTAATGAATGGAGAGCCGCATTTTACTTTGAAAGCTGCGTGGAATGAAGGACAGTTGCATCTTATTCCCGATGTGCCCTTGCACAGCATCAATGGCCAATTCAGCGTCGATGGCAAACTGCCCAATTACAACGTTACTGCTAATTCGCAATTACAGTTTGGTACTCAAAAAAATACGTGGGGCACCGTTATAGGCCAGGGTGATTTTAGTGGCCTACGCTTAAGCACCGTTGATTTAAGTCAAGAAAAAAACAATCTTGATGCCCCTATGCAGATCACTTGGTTACCTCATTTCCAATGGACCATTCCTAACTTAACGGGTAAAATTCATGGCTATCCCGTCAGCGGCCATATTAGCATGCGTAGCGATGGATCACACTGGCAGATTGATGACAGTGTGGTTAAAGTTCACGACGCCTCTTTACAGATGACAGGGCTCTATAAACATCAAGGAGAGTTTTCGTTTAAATTAGCGGTTCCGCACATGGAAACTCTAATCGCAGGCAGCAAAGGCCATCTATTTGCCAACGGTGAATGGAGCGGTACCGCAACCAATCCACAACTCAATGCCGATATCAATGCAGGCGATGTGATTATCAATAAAAGCTTATCATTACAACGTTTGCAGGGACATTTGCAAGCAAAATTGCTGTATCCCCAATCTGCAGATAGCTATAGCTCACAATTTTACGTTACAGCCGATCTGCTCGCCAATCAGATCCATAGTGGCGAACAAAGCTTGGATAAAGCCAACTTACATTTTGAAGGCGCACCCGATATAGCGCGCACGGCGCAGCTACATGCCGAAGTTAAAAATTTATTTTTAAATGACTCGCCTATAGAATCGCTCACTTTGGATGTCAATAATAAAGCCGCCAGCCAAAAAGCTAATATGGTATTAAATTGGGGTAGCAAAAAGCTAACGGCTGCCATAACGGGCCATTATCAAGACGAAACCTGGCGAGGCGCCTTAGAAAATTTACAAAGCAATTTTAATGTTCGTTTACAAAAGAAAGATTCTATTTTAATCAGCGCCAATACAGTGCAAGTCAATTCTACTTGCTTTAACGTAGAAAAGGCATTGCTGTGCGGGGATCTGAATTGGCAGAAAGAAAAAAGCTTCAATGCCAAAATTAATGGGAAAAACATCCCCATTAGTAGTTTGACGCAATTCTTCCTGCCTAAACAAAAAGTCGACGGCACCTTTTCTTTAGATGCCAATATGTCAGGCGATGGCCATGCTATCCAAAGTGGCAATTTCCATTTTGCTTTGTCGGATGGAAAATTAATCGATGATAGCGGCGACCAACCCATACGCTTACCCTTTAAAACCAGCCATATCAATGTCGATTTATCTCAAAAGGGTTTAACCGCCGATGGTGATTTGAACATGCTAAATCAACCGCCTCTACGCTGGCAAGTGTTAGCACCCAAACTGAACTTCAACGATGCAAATTGGGCGCGCACCCCCATCAGTGGTTATTTACAATTTAGCACCCAACAATTAGCCCCGCTCGCCGATGCATACCCGCAATTAAAAAACATCAAAGGATTATTATCTGCTGATGTTAAGATCAGCGGCACACTGATAGATCCGAAATTTCTAGGGAGCCTGCAATTTAAAGGAGGACAATTGGATGTGCCGTCTTTAGGCCTACATCTAGCGCCCATAGATTTTAGCGCCGAAGCACAAAATAATAAAATCACTTATAATGGGCGCATCAATACCAATCCTGGCTTATTAACGATACAAGGATACAGTGATTTAAATTCAGAGAACCCTAAGACGGAGTTACAAATCAGCGGTAATGCGATTACTGCCATGCATACTTCGGAATATCAAGTAAGTGCTTCCCCGCAGTTGCATTTGACTTGGTTTAATCAACTTTTGAATGTAGAGGGTCAGATCACCATTCCGAATGCCAAGATAAGCCCTATAGATTTAGGCGATACCGTTACCCTATCCAACGATGTCGTTTTCGTGAATGGAAAAGAAAAGAAACAGAAAACTCGATTACCCATACGCACCCATGTTAAAATCATTTTGGGTGATAAGATATTTTTGAATGTTAAAGGTGTAACCGCGCGCTTAGCGGGTAATGTAGATATACAAGAAAGCGAGAATAGTGCGCAAACAACGGCTATAGGTCAAATTAATTTAATCGATGGCCGTTATAAGGCCCACGGGCAAAACTTAATTATACGTACTGGCCGTGCTATTTTTACCGGCAGCACGGTGACCAACCCTGCTATTTATGCAGAAGTCATACGCACTGTTAGCGTTTATGCGATGGGAAATACCGTGGGCTCAGGACAAAGTAGCCAGCAATATAGCGCCTTACAAAGTGATGTAATAGTGGGCGCGCGCATTACCGGTACCGTTGATGTGCCACAGGTTACTTTTTTCTCGGAGCCTTCTGCTGGTCTTACGCAATCACAGATTCTATCCTATCTAGTCTTGGGTAAAGGCCAGTCTTCCGGCTCTGATTTTGACACCACTTTGTTATTAAAGGCCGTCTCTTTCCTTGATATAGGTGGCAAAGAAACAGCGGCAACTAAGAGTGGTTTAGAAAAAGGATTGGGCTTAGATGAAGTAGGGGTACAATCGGGACAAGAATACAGTTCTGAAAGTCAATCGCTGGTGAATAATACTTCCTTGGTATTGGGCAAAGCTTTATCGCCGAAATTGTTTGTAGACTACAGTATAGGGCTCATCGAGCCTATTAATATTTTGCGTATACGCTATCAGCTATCCAAACACTTTATACTGCGTACTGAGTCCAATGTGAATGCACAGGGTATAGACGTGTTTTATAATATTGAAAGGTAGATCTATCATTATGGTTGTCATACCTTGTTTTCGTAGGGGCAGGCCCCCGTGCCTGCCCAACAAGGGCGACCACAGGGGGTCGCCCCTACGACAGATCACCGCGTTGACCTTCTTTCCTGATGTTTATCATCACCGATGATTAGGCGTCTCGCAATGACGAGCCCAGCTCACTCATCCTGCGGATCAACCACATAAACACCCGGTGCATTACGTAGGTATTCTTTATAATCCATACCATAACCAAATATATAGCGATCTTCTACCTGCAAACCAGAGAAATCGGCTCTTTCCAAGCCCCCAGGTTCACGCACATGCTCTTTATCTACCAACACGGCCGTTAATACTTTGGTCGCGCCTTGTTGCTGACAATATTCAACGATAGCCGCTAAGGTTAAGCCGCTATCTAAGATGTCATCGACGATGAGAACGGTTCTATCTTTAATATCAAAGCTAGGGCTCGCTTTCCATTGTAAATTGCCGCCTTTAATATCACCATGGTAGCGCGAGGCATGTACATAATGTAATTCTAAAGGAAAATCTAAGCGCAATAATAAACTGCCCATAGGCACTAAGCCACCGATCATGACGCACAATAAAACGGGGTTCTCATTCGCTATCGCTTGATGGATTTCGCCGGCCATCGCATCTATAGCCAATTCAACTTCTGCTCGTCGATATAAGCAAGTAGCGCGCTGATAAACGGCTTTGATATGTTCTGGTAGCATAGTATTCATCCTGTTTTGTGACCATACAATTCTGCAATACTTTCACTGCGATCCAATATAGTTTCTACTTTGATAGCCTCTACACATTCTTTAATGCCCGGGTGATCATTGCACAATAAGACTAAATCACAACCCGCGTTCAAGGCTTTCTGTAAACGCTCTGGGTAAGTCCCCATGCCGACTGCTCCACCCATACCTAAATCATCGCTGATGATAACACCTTTAAATTGGCATTGCTGGCGCAAAATATCTTGCATCCAAATCGAGGAAAAACCAGCGGGCTTATCATCCACTTGTGGAAATACGATGTGCGCTGGCATTATCGCATCTACAACCCCTTCTTTTATCAATTCTTTAAAAGGAATCAAATCGTCTGCGGCTATCTCTTCATAACTACGATCGTCTATAGGTAATCCATCGTGTGAATCTACTGTCACATCCCCATGCCCAGGAAAATGCTTAGCACACGTTTTCATACCGGCTCTATGCACGCCATCGCACCAGGCTTTAGCCATGAGAGTGACGATATCGGCATCTCGATGAAAACTTCTATCGCCAATCAAGCTTAATTTATTTTTATTTAAATCGATAACGGGCGCAAAACTCATATCAACCCCTACGGCCAATAATTCCTGCGCCATGCAGAACCCCCAGCCATTGGTTTGCTGCAAAGCGTCCGAAGGGTCACTTTCATACAACGCGCCCAATCGCCCTAAATTAGGTAAACGGGTAAAACCATTGATAAAACGTTGCACGCGGCCACCTTCGTGATCCACCGACACCCATAGCGCAGGCGAGCGCAAAGTTTTAATTTCGGCCACTAGGGCACGTAATTGCGCCACATCGTTATAATTACGGGCAAATAAGATGACACCGCCAATGAGGGGTTGTTGCAATAGCACTTTGTCTTCGTAGGTCAGCGTTAATCCTTTGATGCCTACAATCAGGGGCCCTAGCATTATTTTTTATCCTTACCGGGGTCACTACTGTAAATACTGCTGGGCAATGGGGTGATTTTGTTCGTAGGCTGTACACGCGCAGTGATTTTACCGCTAGCCGCTTTTTCAACCTCATCGATACGTAATACGGTATGCATGGGGATATAGGTTCTTTTCACTCCTTTGAATTGCTCTTTTAAGCGTTCCTCGCTGGGATCGACCACAATGCTGGTGGTTTCGCCAAACACTAAATTTTCGACAATAATAAAGCCGAACATATCCGATTCAGCCACATTTTTGGCATACATTTCAACCACATTTTCATTTTGTAGGAACGTAATCTTATATAATATCGCTTCTGTTTTACTCATTTGTCACCTGTATATTGTGTTCGTTAATCAGGGTAACCAAGCACCCTTCTTCGACTGCGTCAAAAAGATCGATTATATCTAAATTACGCATGCGTATACAGCCCTTGGAGCCAGGTTGGCCAATAATTGTGCTATCTGGCGTGCCATGTATGTAAATACAACGCTTACGCGTGTCGCGTTGCCCAAAACGGTTATAACCGGGCTCTAATCCCATCAACCATAGGATACGCGTTACTATCCAATCTCGTTCTGGTTGTGCCGCCTCTAATTGCGGCATATAGATTTCACCCGTAGAACGTCTATGTACAAACACAGTGTTGATAGGTTCCTTATGACCAATTTTGCGATAAATCATATGGCGCCCTAAAGGAGTTTTCTCACTGCCCATCTCTTGCCCTATGCCATTTTTGCCGCTGGAAATGGGATAACGCGCCAAGCAATTCTTGCCTTCGTATAATTCTAGAGTCTGTAAACCTAAGTTGATTATAATCTCTTTAGCCATATGTTTTCCAAAATACCATTTACCCATTGCACTAACGTAGGGGCAGGCCCCTGTGCCTGCCCTAGTAGGGCAACCACGGGGGGGGGTGCCCCTACGCATTAATTCGCATTTTGAAATGCAATCAATATATACTATACATAATTATCTATTTAGAGATCATACCATGAAATCCGTTCTTATCTTATATTATAGTCGCTTCGGTGCCACTAAAACACTGGCGCAATTGATCGCGCGAGGGGTTAGCGAAGTGGATGGCGTAGAAGCCTCCATACGCACGGTTCCTAAGGTCGATGTCACCACCACTCAAATAGAAGCCCCTATTCCAGAAGAAGGTGCACCCTTTGTTACTTTAGACGATCTACGACGCTGCGATGGTTTAGCCCTAGGCAGCCCTACGCGTTTTGGCAATATGGCTGCTCCTTTAAAGCATTTTTTAGACGGCACCAGTGGCTTGTGGATGGAAGGCGCCTTAGTAGGCAAACCTGCTATCGTGTTTACTTCAACCAGCAGCTTGCATGGCGGCCAAGAAACCACTCTTCTATCGATGATGTTACCCCTATTGCATCATGGCATGGTCATTGCGGGTATACCCT
>VFJT01000073.1 GCA_009885935.1 Gammaproteobacteria bacterium | reverse complement strand
GTTGGTTGAAGAAATCTGCTTTCTTGTCTTGTTAAGCGCAGATCTACAACGGTATCCTCCTCGGCCGTAGGTCCAGTTTCAACTCAAGGTTCTATTCTTCCCTCAATCCTGCCGTGGCTGCACATAATATTTAATCTCACGCAATCGATACATCCCGGGTTTTAAACACAGCTTTTGTAATAATGTCGGCAGTTGAAAACGCAGCGCTAGCGCAGGGGCAGCGCTTTTTAATTCTAAAAACAAAGTGGTGTTTTGATAATCGGCTACTTTTACATGCTCTTGTAATTCTGTAGGCAAGAGTGGTATCACCAAATCATTCATTTTTTGCAAGCCTAAACTATGCACCTGCATTTTTTGCAGCTCTTTGGATTTGGCCATGATTTCTTGTATGCTTTTGTAGCTCATCTTTATTCTATAGTTCTCTTTAGTATTATCCAAGCCTCTAATATTTAGCAAGGGGAAAACCCATTGCTATACCCTCATTCGGTAATATATAATATATGTTTAATAGCATTTATACCTTGGGAGGCTGCTAGTGAGTATACACTTAAATTATGGCTTGCATACTGGTAACTTATATGGTACTATTAAACGGTGAAGATACTGATACACCAATATGTCACTGCCTTAGGCGATAGTCCATTTGAAAAATGGTTTAATCGACTGGAATCAGTGGCAGCTGCAAAAGTTGCAACTGTGTTATACAGACTAGAACTTGGAAATTATTCTAATGTAAAAAGCTTAGGTGAGGGTATTTTTGAAGCTAAAATTTCTTTTGGACCCGGATATCGTATTTATTTTGGACAGGATGGTGATGAATTGGTTCTCTTGCTTGGTGGTGGAACTAAAAAACAACAGGATAGAGATATTAAAATATTAAAATATTAAAATATTAAAATATTAAAATATTAAAATATCAAAAAAATATTGGTTAGAGTACAAACTTTTTAAAAAACAGAGTAAAAAATTATGTCATTAACAAAGAATTTCAAAATAACTATACGCGAAAGAGCGCAGCGCGATCAAGGTTTTAGACTAGCCATGTTGATCGAGGCCGTAAATGCACTGCTTTGCGATGACATTGATCTTGCAAAATCTTTATTACGGGATTACATCAATGCAAGCATTTCATTTGAGCCGTTGGCTAAGCGTATTGCAAAAAATAGCAAAAGCTTGCAGCGCATGTTTAGTCCATCGGGCAATCCTACGGCGCATTCTCTATTTTTAGTGATCCATGAATTGCAAAATTTCGAGGGTATTCGATTAACGGTACGCGCAAGTCACTAGATTTGTCTATAGACTGATACGTGACGGCTTTGCTTCGCATTTCTATCCGAAGTAAGGTACAATAAGCGGCCACATTAGGCAATAGATTGTACAGATTTAAGAGGAAGAAACTGGCTATGGCATTGACTAACATCGTCAAACAGATTTTTGGGAGCCGCAATGATCGCATCTTGCGTGATTTGTATAAGCAAGTTGCGCGCATCAATGCTTTGGAAGGAGACTTTAAGGCTTTAAGCGACGATGACATCAAAGCAAAAACGGCACAATTTAAAGAACGTTTTGCCAAAGGCGAATCTTTGGACAGTTTATTGCCCGAAGCCTTTGCCGCAGCACGTGAAGCGGCCGCTAGAGTTTTAGGGCTGCGCCATTTCGATGTGCAATTAATAGGCGGTATGGTGTTACACGAAGGCAATATTGCCGAAATGTTAACCGGTGAGGGTAAAACCTTAATGGCAACGCTCGCGGCTTACTTAAATGCCTTGACTGGGCGCGGTGTGCATATTGTGACCGTTAACGATTATTTGGCCAAACGCGATGCACAATGGATGGAACCTATCTATCAATTTTTAGGCTTAACGGTAGGCATTAATCTATCGCAAATATCCGCCGAAGAAAAACACGAAGCTTATCAGGCCGATATTACTTACGGTACCAACAATGAATTTGGCTTTGACTATCTGCGCGATAACATGGCCTTTAGCCTGCAAAACAAAGTACAGCGCGGCAATTATTTTGCCATCGTCGATGAAGTCGATTCTATCCTAATTGACGAAGCGCGCACGCCTTTGATCATTTCCGGGCCTTCCGAAGGAGGCGCTGAATTGTATAGTCGCATCAATGCGATCGCGCCGCTTTTAGTGCGTCAAGCCAATGAAGAAAGTCCCGGCGATTTTTACGTAGATGAAAAAGCAAAACAAGTGTTTTTGTCTGAAGAAGGTCATGCGCATATAGAGAAATTGCTCACTGAAGCGGACCTCATTAAAACCCATAAAAGCTTATACGACACACAAAATGTGATGTTAATGCATCACGTCAATGCGGCTTTGCGCGCCCATTTTGTCTATCAACGCGATGTAGATTATGTGGTTAAAGACGATGAGATATTTATAGTCGATGAACACACGGGTCGGTTGATGGTAGGGCGTCGTTGGTCCGATGGGTTGCATCAAGCGGTAGAAGCCAAAGAAGGCGTAACGGTGCAGAATGAAAACCAAACGTTGGCTTCTATTACTTTTCAAAACTATTTTAGGTTATACGAAAAGTTAGCGGGTATGACCGGAACTGCAGATACCGAAGCATATGAGTTTCACCAAATCTATGGTTTGGAAGTGGTGGCTATTCCGCCGAACAAAAGCGTGGTACGGAAGGATTCTCCCGATAAAGTGTATATGAATCGCGAAGAAAAATTTAAAGCGGTGGCAGCAGAAATTAAAGAATGTGTAGCGCGACAGCAGCCGGTGTTGGTGGGTACTATTTCGATTGAAATTTCAGAGTATTTATCAAAGTTATTGACGGCTGAAAAAATAAAGCATGAAGTGCTCAATGCCAAGCAACATGAGCGCGAAGCTTCTATCATTGCCGAAGCGGGTCGCCCGGCAGCGGTGACTATTGCGACTAACATGGCAGGCCGAGGTACGGACATAGTCTTGGGCGGACAACTGAGCAGTGAATTAGCCAATTTAACGGATGCTACAGCAGCAGACATTACTGCACACACCGCGGATTGGCAAAAACGTCACGAGACTGTGGTTGCTGCCGGTGGTTTGCATGTGCTGGGTACCGAGCGTCATGAGTCTAGACGTATCGACAATCAATTGCGTGGCCGTTCTGGGCGTCAAGGCGATCCCGGTTCTAGCCGTTTTTATCTAGGCATGGATGATAATCTATTGCGTATTTTTGCCTCAGAAAAGGTGGCGGGGTTTATTGCGCGCTTAGGGCAAGCCGATGAAGCGATGGAACATCCGATGTTAAATCGCATCATCGCTGGAGCGCAACGCAAGGTTGAAGGCTTCAACTTCGATATACGCAAACAATTGCTAGAATACGACGATGTTGCCAATGAACAACGTAAAGTCATTTACGAACAACGTAATTCGTTGTTGGCTGCCGACGATGTTTCTGAAACCATACGCTTGATGTTAAGCGATGTGACTGAAGAAACCATAGAGCAGTTTATAGCGCCAGGCAGTTTTGCCGAAGAATGGGCGGTTGAATCCTTAGAAGCAGAATTTCAAACGGCATTTCATGTGACGTTGCCGATTAAGGATTGGCTGGCGGCAGACGACCAACTGAATGAAGAAGGGTTAAAGCAAAAGATAAAAGAAATCATGGAAAACAGCTATGGAAACAAATGGCTGTCAGTCAATGCAGATGTGATGCGGCATATTGAAAAAGCAGTGTTGTTACAACAACTGGATCAACATTGGAAAGAGCATCTGGCCACCATGGACTATTTACGTCAAGGCATACATTTACGCGGTTATGCGCAAAAAAATCCAAAGCAAGAATACAAAAAGGAAGCTTTTGAATTGTTTGGTGCTATGTTAAAAAGTTTACGTTACGATATCATCAGTAATTTAATGCAATTAGAGGTTCCGAGTGAAGTAGAGCTTAACGCCATTGAAGAGCCGCAAAAAAATGTGCTAAACAATAGTAATGTGCGCTATCTGCATGATGATCCCAATACCGAAGAAGCTATGGATGAAACCAAAACATTGCCTTTTTCACACAGCGATAAAAAGATAGGTCGCAACGATGTTTGTCCGTGTGGTTCAGGACGCAAGTTTAAACAATGTCATGGTGCGGTGCGATAGTGCTGAATGTCGTGATTGGTATTATTCAAAATGAACAAGAGCAATATTTGTTAGGGCTGCGGCCACAGGGAAAACCTTTGGCCGGTTTTTGGGAATTTCCTGGAGGCAAGATTGAAGCGACGGAAACAGCGTATGAGGCCTTGTGCAGGGAATTAGAAGAAGAATTGGCCATAGAAGTTTTGTCAGCGGATCTACTCTTTGATTATGTTTATGAAATGGAAAAAAAAATATTTTTCAGTGTCTGGCAAGTTAAACACTATCGCGGCGAACCTCAACCTTTAGCCGCCGATGAATTGCGCTGGGTAGCTAAACCGCAGCTGGCGCAACACATTTTTCCGCCACCCAACCGGCGTATTTTACAGCAATTGGGCGTTCCGCTGTGCGACTGTTAAGGGTTGTTGCGCTTATCCTTCTGACTATCTTACCATCTCTCCTATATGCCTGGGACAGCAATGGTCATAAACTAGTAGCAGAAATTGCCTACGAAAACTTAAAACCTAATGTCAAAAAAACGGTCATGCAAATGTTGCAAACACCCGGGCCGTGGTATCCCCATCCTTTATCGTTTAGGAATAGCGCTGTCTGGGCAGATTGGATCCGCCCAAACACATCACAATACGATACGTGGCATTATATCAATTTACCTTATTGTGCTCTGAATAGGTGTTTTAATCAGAAGATAACAACCCCTAATATAGTGACTGCTATAATTCTAGACGCAACCATATTACAAGATAAAAAAGCGAGTGCAGTAGAAAAAGGCACAGCACTGCGTTTTTATCTGCATTGGTTAGGCGATATCCATCAACCCATGCACGCTATTAGCTATTACAGTTCTCGTTATCCACAAGGGGATGCAGGCGGAAATCGTTATCTATTACAGGATAATCTTTACAATAATTTACATGTATTTTGGGACGGGGGCTGTGGGTTATGGCCGCAGAACACGACCTTAAGCAGAAGGCAATTGCAGACCTTGGCGAAAGTGTGGCAAGCGCAGTATCCGCAAAAAGAATTTACAGCTGTCTTAGCCCATAAAGATCCTCTAAGCTGGGCGAAGGATAGCCATGCTTTGGCGGTAGAATATGCGTACAAAGCGGCACCTAAACATTATTTAACTGTACAAGCGCAGAAAAATGCAGAAATTATTTGTCAAAAACAAATTACTTTGGCTGGCTATAGGCTGGCGCAAAACTTAAATGCATGGTACGCTACGCCTTGATGAATTTATAGAGGGAGTGTCCAGATGCATAAAATTATCGTAGCCGGAGCGGGTAAAATTGGCTCTTTAATAAGCACGTTATTTTTAGACAGCGGCGATTATGAAGTCACGTTGTTAGATACCGACTTTTCTGGGCACGATGTGCGGCGTTTAGAAGAAACAGCACTATTGCGTAAGGTTATAGTGGATGCGAGCAATGAAGAAAATTTAAGCGCATTTTTAGGCAATAATCCGCATGAAGTTATAGTCTCTAGTTTACCTTTTTATTGTAATCCTACTGTTGCGCGCTGCGCCAAAAAATTTAATCTGCATTATTTTGATTTAACGGAAGACACTGAAGTTACGGCTTTGGTGAAACAAATTGCAGAAGGGGCGAGTACGGCTTTTGCTCCACAATGTGGTTTAGCGCCTGGATTTATAGGCATTGCGGCGCATCACCTCATGAAAAAATTTTCTACTGTAGACACCGTAAAAATGCGTGTAGGCGCTTTGCCGGTGAATTCTAATAATGCATTACAATATGCGCTGACCTGGTCTACAGATGGCTTAATCAATGAATACGGTAATTTGTGTGAGGCGATTGTCAATGGCGATTTAATGCGGGTTAGACCTTTAGAAGGCTTGGAAGCGGTAGAGTTAGGCGGCGTGCAGTATGAAGCCTTTAATACTTCCGGAGGGCTCGGCAGTCTAGCAGAACTATATCAAGGCAAAGTACGCACGATGAATTATCGCACTTTACGTTATCCTGGTCATTGCGAGAAAATACGTTTTTTAATGAATGATTTGCGTTTAAATGAAGATAGAGGTACTTTAAAAACCATTTTAGAGCGGGCAATTCCCAAGGTCTATCAAGATGTAGTTCTGGCTTATGTTTCGGTCACAGGCCAAGCAGATGGTGTGTTTTTAGAAGATAATTTAGTTTATAAAGTATACCCGAAAGAGATCGCAGGCCATCGTTGGTCGGCAATACAGGTCACTACGGCGGCGGCTATTTGCACTATGGTTGATTTAACGCTGCGGGGTAATGGCCAAAAACACGGTTTTGTTTATCAAGAAAATACTCGTTTAGAGGATTTTCTAGCAAATCGTTTTGGGCGGTATTATACGCACAGCACAGATTGAGCTTATTTTGTAACTACTCGTGCCCTATGAAATAGATTCCAATGGCAAGGAAATACAAGTACCCGTCATTGCGAGCTTGCGAAGCAATCCAGGAGTAAAAATCACTGTTTTATAAGGTTTCAGGTTGTTTATTAGCCTGCTGTAAGGAATATTCTTTTTCATTACCCCATATTTTCCTGGATTGCTTCGCTACGCTCGCAATGACGGGATCAGCGGGAGTGAGTAGTTACCTTGTTTTACAAGTAATCTGTTGAATAATCATTGAGATAATGTATCAAATTGGTTTTTAAATTCTAATGGCTGTTTTATATAGAAGAATGTTTCCACCGTACCGCCTGTACCATGAATACTGAGGGTACCATAACCCAATATTCGTCCCAATAAATTTTGATTCACTTCGATACTTTCAACTTTACTTAAATTCATTTCTGTAATTTTCAATCGTATCCATCCCAATTTAACGGCAATGCGCCGATTGGTAATACAAAACTCCGATGTGTAGTATTGAATGATCGGCGATAAAAATAAAGTAAAGAGTGCAAATATGCTTGTAAAAATAATCCAATGATATGTGGTCGCAAAAACGATGTGTTCATTGCTGATTAAATGCTTGCGGATATAATGACTCATGGTAATTCCTCCTCGGGTTTTTAAAATCATAACACAAACACAAAGGTTTAGCATGGAAAACGGGCCTTCCGCGGCAAAATAAGCGCAATTTTTAATCAGAAGATAAGCCGGATCCAATTTAACGGTTTTTGCAATGTTTATTCAAGTACGTTAATATCTGTCATAAATCTCTTCTTAATGAATAACCACAGGAGCGTCTTATGAAACCCATTTTGCAACAACTCAACTTAACCGACTTGAACGAGGGCGGTTGTATAGGCGGGGATAAATGGTTGGCGGGGAGTGCCAAATCTTTGGATTCTTTGAATCCTTCAAACGGTGAACGCTTAGCCGCTGTTAAGTTAATCAATACAGAAGATTACGAAAAAATTATGTGCTCAGCGCAAAAAGCAAGCCTTGCTTGGCGTACAGTGCCCGCGCCTAAACGCGGTGAATTGGTGCGTTTGATGGGCGATGCCTTGCGTGCAGAAAAAGATGCCTTAGGCTCTTTGGTGGCTTTAGAAATGGGTAAGTCTAAAGTAGAAGGCGATGGCGAAGTGCAAGAGATGATTGACATCGCTGATTTTGCGGTAGGTCAGTCGCGTATGTTGTATGGTAAGACGATGCATTCGGAGCGTCCTAAACACCGTATGTATGATCAGTGGCATCCGCTGGGCGTGGTCGGTGTCATTTCTGCCTTTAATTTTCCAGTGGCGGTGTGGGCATGGAATGCTTTTATAGCCGCCATTTGCGGTAATAGTGTCGTGTGGAAACCGTCCCGACAAACACCCTTGTGCGCTGTTGCGGTGCAACATATTTGTAATGCGGTGTTAAAAGCCCATAATTACCCGCCTATTTTTTCTGTATTTATTTCCGAGCGCGATATTGCGGAACAATTTATCCATGACGAACGTGTTGCTTTGGTTTCTTTCACGGGTTCAACGCATGCAGGCCGTCATGTGGCTGAAGTGGTGAGCAAGCGCTTTGGCAAAAGTTTATTAGAACTAGGCGGCAATAATGCCATTATCGTCACACCCTCGGCGGATTTCAATTTAGTGGTACCCGCGATTGTGTTTGGCGCCGTAGGTACTGCCGGACAACGTTGCACCACTACGCGCCGTTTAATCGTGCACAAATCATTGGCAGCGACTTTAGTACCGCGCTTGGTGAAAGCCTATCAACAAGTGAAAGTGGGTGATCCTTTAGATAAACACAATCACATGGGGCCGTTGATCAGCAGTGATGCCGTCAAAGACTATGAAAATGCCATTGCCGAAGCGCGCGAGTTGGGTGCAGAAGTCTTGGTAGGCGGACATAAAATCGACGGCAAGGGTTATTTTGTAGAGCCTACCATCATTCAGGCACAAGGCGATTGGCCTGTAGTGCAACGCGAAACCTTTGCACCCATTTTATATGTGATGACCTATGATACTTTAGACGAAGCCATTGCCTTGCACAATAACGTCAGGCAAGGTTTGTCTTCAGCCATATTCACGCAAGATGTGCGCGAAGCCGAAGCCTTTCTATCTGCTTGCGGCAGCGATTGCGGCATAGCCAATGTTAACATAGGCACTTCCGGTGCCGAAATTGGCGGCGCTTTTGGTGGCGAAAAAGAAACCGGCGGCGGTCGCGAATCCGGCTCCGATGCTTGGCAAACCTATATGCGCCGTCAAACCAATACCATTAATTGGGGTAACGACTTGCCGTTGGCGCAGGGAATTGAATTCAATTTGTAGAAACGTAAAGCCGTGTTTTCGTAGGGGCAGGCCCCCGTGCCTGCCCTGGTAAATAGCGCTGTGAATGTATTCAGTTGCTCTGCATCGTCAATGACGGTAATTCGAGCTCCGCGCCTTAAGCCGCATCCCCTATGACTAAATGGTGTTTTTTATTCCTTACTTCATCGTGTAATATTATTTTACTTTTACCTTTTTGCAAAAAAACGACATATCCAAAAGCAGCGGCTATTCTTACCAGATTACTGACCTTTATATCATGCTGTTTGCCACTACGTATGTTTTGGATTACGGAAGGAGATAAGTCCGCTTCTTTTGCTAACTTGCGTACGGATTTGTCATCTGCTTCCATGATTGAAATTAATAGCTCAGAAAATAAAAATTCTTTATAACCTTTTTCAAATGCTGCCTTAAATTTTGGATCCTGCATTTTTCTTTCATAGGTAGACAATGGCTTATTCATAGTAATCTCCTCGGTTAGCTCTTAGTTCATAATCTTCTTTGCTCTTTAATGCACGGTCTTTTTCATTTATAGGCAACTTATCCGTTTTTTTGTGAAAAGCATTTGTTACAATAATCTTTTGCCCTTTAAAGAAGAAGCACAAAAATCGATGCGGCTGCGGTTTTAATGCATAGATTTTATCGCCTTCGTATCGGAACTTAGTTTTATCTTTGATCTGTCCACTATTTCCGATCAGTTTAAATAAATATAATAATTTAAGCTGCTCATCTTCATCTAATGATTCAAAATAATTCAAGGCATCGCTCTTGCCCTTAGTATCAAAATACCATTCAATGAGAAATTCTGTTCCCTCAAAGGCAATATATTGATCTAGTTGCTCTTTTCCCATAGTGTACCACTTAACCAGCACGGTGTCAAAGTTAATAGCTGAAAAGGCTAAGCCTTCTGAGCTGCGATACGAGGGATATTGCAGAGGGTATCAAGAAAACCTCTATTTGTCAATATAAAGCATATATAAATGATGCTTTAATATAAAGGTGAGATAGGTTAAAAAGACAAAGGCTTCCGAAGAAGCCTTATTACACAGAACCAACAGGATTATCATTTCCTCGTTGGTCTGGCTGCACGCGGACCTTTGTGCAGTCTCGAATGCCGGATGCTTACGCAGAGCAGGTTACATTTGTATTATACTACAATGTGCCATGATAGAAAATAATTCTTCGGTTAGCTCTAAGTTCATAATCTTCTATGCTTTTTGCATTTTTAATGCACCGTCTTTCTCATTCATGACTCACTGTTTGCGGGGTCCTGTCACGGTGACATCCTCATCGTGCTCGTACCTGCGCGCGCCGAGGGCTCCAGTCACCGTGCACCCCGCTGTGATATCGAGTTATTATCCTGTGAATCTATATCAATCTGTACTTTTTGATTGTAAATTAACATTTCCGTGCTCTGTCTCTGTTAATATAGAAGCATTGCGTTCTATTAGTTTTCTTGTTGACTCTTCCAATTCTGTAACTCCCGTTTGTCCTAAAAGGCCTATCTGACTTGATCGGGAACCAAATCCAGAGCCAAGATTCATACGCTTAGAGTTATGCTCATCTAATTTTTTATATGCAGAAGAAGTTTGTTCTTCTGTTTTTATTAAGATCTGCATTAACTCACGCTGTTTTAAAAATATAGATCTCCATTTACTTAGCCCATTTGCTGGAGAGCCGTTACTATTTAAAAGTTCTAAATCTTTTTTGGCCTGTTCAAGATCTATCTGGGATTTATCGAGCGCAAATATTTCTGTCCATTTGGGTTGCAACCAATCAGGATAGTTTCTTTTTTGATGCTCTGGACCATAAGGTTGACCCATAAGATTTTTTAGAGAGCTATTAAATTCATGAATTTTATTTGCTGTATGCTTTAATCTAAACACAGCTGAAGATTTGACTTTTTTCCCTAGGTTTTTTTTAGAAAAATATTCCCATACGCCAAGAATTTTTCCTATCCACGCAAAGAGCACTGTAATAACTCCTCCGAAGGTAAAGTAGTGAAGCCAAGAAGATAAAGATTGCCACATTTTTAAAATTACTTCCATTTTTGATAGTCTCTAGTTGTTCCATATAAATGTTGATTTTTCACGATGATATAAAAGCCCTTGCTGATACAAATGTCATAAGCTGAAAGGAGAATTTTTACGTTTCCACAATTAATTTTGAAAACGCGCATTTAAAATACTCTTATTGGAGGGATATGTCAAGTGATGATATGAATTTTGTTAGCCCAAAGTAGTAATGTCCGGTTTGTCCCAAGTTAAAATGTCCGCTTTTAGCAGAGGCTGGGATATAAATAATGACCAATCGGAGATATATAATGAGCGAGC
>VFJT01000001.1 GCA_009885935.1 Gammaproteobacteria bacterium | reverse complement strand
GACGATGGTGAAATAAAATGCCTATAGATAATGAACATTCGTCACAAATGGATCTATTATATGGTAACGCGCGTGCCAACTTAGTGTGGCAGCGATTAGAAGCCATAGACCCAGAACTAAACAAAGAAATACAACAAATAGCTTATGATCATTATTGGACTCGCCCTGGGCTTTCGTTAAAAGAAAAAAGTTTGGTTACTGTGATGTCATTGATTTCTTTTAATAAAGAAGAACAGACTAGAATACACCTACACGGGTTAATTCATCTGGGCACTACGCTTTCTGAATTGGCTTTTCTCATGGTTCATTTAAAAGCTAAAACTTCATTAGTATCTGCAGAAAAAGCAATTGAGGCTTGTTTCGATGTATTGATAGAGCGGCAGTATGCAGAAAATGATATAGAGCAATTTAAAAATTTGTTAGCGATTAAGTCTTGTAATATTCAAGCTAGAGAAAAATGGATCATCGACAGCGCATTAGCTTCTGCAGCAGGAAATAGTACTGCAACCAGAATTGCTATAAAAGCAGCCCTTGAAAACGGACTGAGTGTTAATGATTTAAAATGTATCTTTATACATCAGATCGTTTATTGTGGCTTCCCAACGGCAATGAATGCATTTGTTGTTTTACAAGAAGCGCTATTGCAGAAGTAAAAAATTAATGACACGAGACGACCCTATTTTCGTAGGGGCAATCCCCCGTGATTGCCCTGTTTGGGCAGGCAGCAGGATCTGCCCCTACGTATGGCACTATTTTTAAAAAATTTCTCATCTTTTCCAAATCCCTAATATTTCCTTAATATTCATTTGCTAAGCTTAAGGAAGCTAAAGGGATTAGCGGGGGTAAAAGAACCGACCGCCTATGCAGCGGTCGGCTCACTCAATCCTTACCAAAAGAATAATTTCTTATTTTTCAATTAGCTGTATATTCAAGCTAAGTTTTTCTTTGCTTGTACATCAAGAAAAAACCGTCTGTTAAGTTTTCCCTAAACGTACCCCCCATAAAATCGTACATTTTTGCTACCATTGATAGTAGTATCAAGGGGGTTTATCATGAAAAAAGGTGTTCTAACGATTGGGATTGGCTTGATGGCACTCGCTCTGGCTGGCTGTGATGGCAACATTACCAAGCAAGATGTGGGAACCGTCGGCGGTGCCGTAGCAGGCGGTGTTATAGGTAGTCAATTTGGTAGTGGTGCGGGTAATACAGCGGCCACCATCGGTGGTGCCGTAGCAGGTGGTTATATTGGCCACGAATTGACAAAAAACTAAAAAATTTGTGGTTTTTTTGCCAAAAACTAGTCAGTGACGGCGCTAGGTCTATGTTTTACATCTAAATGATATTATAATCCATATCAATGATATAGTGGTTTAATGCTGGTCACTAACCTACAGCGAGTGGTGCATTTGCGCGTTTGCGTGAGGATAGCTACCTGCGCCTAGATTTGTACATTTGAGGAACAATCGATTGAGGAAACTGTTTGTAGGATTAAGTGTGTTACTCGTGTGCCAAGGGATTTATGCTGAGGAAAGCAGCGCTGATCTATTGGGGCTGGGGGCTGCGCGTAGTTTTGTCTCTGAGGCGAAGCCGAGTACACCGCAAACGAAGCCCATTGCACCAGGTCAGAACCCGACGGCGAGCGCTAATGCGCCTGCGGGTAATGCTGTAGAAAATGACGATAATGATCAAGATCTAGAGCAATTTATGAAAGGACAATCCCAGAATACAAGCACATCAAGCACAGTGAACAATACAGTCCCTTCCACAGCGGCGGGAGCCACGCCTACACTGCCGCCAACCAACCCATGGGTTCCTGGCGATAACAATGAAGCTCTAGCCAATGCAGGTGCGTTTCGTTCCATATCGCAAGATGCGTTTCCGCTCAGCCCAGATCAAATCAACGCATTGCGTAATATGTTGGATCAAACACAGCGCGCACAAGCCGCAGCTCCGTATAAAACGCCACCGGCGCCCACTTCTACTTCGCTGACTATCGATCTAGCACCGGGTGCTGTGCCGCCCGTTATTCGCCTGTCTAAAGGGTTTGTTTCTTCACTGGTTTTTATTGATAGCACGGGTGCGCCGTGGCCTATTGAAGCTTTTGATTTGGGCGATCCGACGGCATTTAATATCAGTTGGGATAAAAAAGGCAATACACTCATGGTGCAAGCGCGCCAAGATTACAGTTACGGTAACTTAGCGGTAAATCTTAAAAATTTAAATACACCGGTGATGTTAACGCTAGTGCCGGGGCAACGTGTGGTGGATTATCGAGTGGATATGCGCGTGCCGGGCCAAGGGCCACAAGCGGCGCCATCGATTGGCGATGACCTACCTGCAGCCGCAGATAATCAATTGTTAAATGTTTTAAACGGCATAGCGCCGATGAATGGCCGTCGTTTAAAAACCGAGAATGATTTTGCACAAGTGTGGATGGTAGGTGATGTGCTGTATTTACGCAGTGCTTATGCCATGCTATCTCCCGCATGGGTTGCTAAAATGTCTAGCGCAGATGGTATGAATGCCTATAAATTACCGCCATCGCCGTTGGTATTGTTAATGCGACATGGACAAATTATATCAGTTAAAGTAGAGGGGTTGTCATAATGGCCAGCCGCTTAGATAATATTTCAAAATTGTTTTCCAACTTCAGAACGCGCAGCATCATCATTGTTACCTTGCTCGTGCTGGGTTTAGCCATTTTAGTCGGTATTATTCGTTTGGTTAAAGCACCGGCACAACAAGCGGCAGCTAGTACTGGTTTAGCGAACGCACCGGCACAAAACACAGTACCAGGTTTAAACAAGACTTCCCCTGAATATACACAATTGCAACAACAACTCAATCAACAGCGTATTCAAACCGCAGAAAAAACCGGCGGTAGCGCTATTCCTACTTTAACTTATCAGGATAATACGCAAGCACAGTTGCCAGACACAATGGCGCCAGATGCAATGGCGCCAGATGCAAGTCAACCCAGTACTCCCCCAGTTGATCCGCAGATTGCGGCATTACAAGCACAAGTTACGGAACAAAATCAACAGATTCAACAGGCTAACGCGGAACAAGTGCAGCAAAAAACAACGGATAAAAGTGCTGCTATGCGCACACAGGCACAACAGCTATTGCAAGCATGGGGACAATCTCCTAATCAATCTTATGAAGCGGGCGCGAGTGATGAGGCGCTCGCAGCAGCGGGCATGGCCGCGGGTGGAGCAACCAATCCAGCCGCACAAAATAGCCCTGTACCCGTTTTAATTAAGGCTGGGGATATCCAGTTTGCGGTGCTGAATACGGAAATTAATTCCGATGAACCCGGCCCTGTTATGGCCACTGTAGTTTTGGGCCCCTATAAAGGCGCAAAACTACTGGGAAATTTAACGAGTACTAAAACTTTACCGGGGAGCAATGGCGCTGAAGCCGTGGTGGTGCGCTTTACTGTAATGAGTTTTGCTGGTTTAGAACACAGTCTTGCCATTTCAGCCGTTGCTATCGATCCTAATACTGCACGTACCGCTTTGGCCAGCGATGTGGATCACCATTATTTATTGCGTTATGGCTCTTTGTTTGCTTCATCTTTCTTGGAAGGCTATGGTAATGCCGCCTTGCAAGCGGGTTCTAGTGTCACGCAGAATCAGGATGGCGGTACATTTACAACTTACCCCAATGCTGATCCACGACGAGAAGTCGCATCTGGCCTTGGATCAGTAGGGCAGAATTGGGGGCAGCAATTGGGTGATACGTTTAATCGTCAAAACACCATTACCGTGAAAGCGGGTATAGGTTTGGGAATTTTATTTTTAACGGATGTGACGGCCAGCACCAGTACACCATCCACTAGGCTTGCAGCCGCCGTTGCAACCAAGAAAACACAAGATGAAATGGCTGCAGATAATACCAGTGCAATGAATGTATTGCCTATAGAGCAAGCCCAAAATCAATTAATCCAAGCTGTGCCTAATGCACAGAGTGGACAATAACAATAGGATGATGATATGAGCGATCTAAACCATCATGACGAAGAAGAATATCATTTCGATGACAGCGAAAGTTTTGATTTTGGCGAGCACGCAGCTGAAGAAGAATTCGTAGGCGATGAAGAAGTCGTAGAAAATACTAAAACTAAAGACTGGAGCAATGTGCGCTCTACCGACGCAGCGTCTACAAAAAAACCGATGGACACTAAAAAAATACTCATGGGGGTGGGTGTTGCCGTTTTATTGATTGCGGGGTACTATCTGATGATGCCCCGTGGTAAAGCGCCTGCAACTACTTCTATTCCTGCCGTTACAGAGCCGAAGGCTAATGCCCAAGCTAAACCAGCTGCCACACCTGCGGTAGCAACGCCTGCCAGCAATAATGATGGTACCATGACACAGCAGGATGCCACTGCTGCAGAGCAAAATGCGGCTACAGCCAGTAACGCTAATACGGCGCTAGATAGTGCAGCCAACGGAGATTGGTTGAATAATGATAACAGCACACCGTCAGCCACTAACGATACGCAAGCAACTACTTCCGCCACGGCAGCAGCTAGCGATGTGCCGAATGACAATAGTCTGGCTATGCAGGTACAAACTTTGAATCAAGAAAACCAAGCTTTAACTCTTAAGTTACAAGCAGTGACAGCGCAAAGTGAAGCAACTTCAGCGCGCGCGAATAATTTAGGAAAAGTAGTGGCGCAAATGCAAACACAACTGAAGCAAATGACACAAACTTCTCCGCCGCCTTTGCAAAGGCCGAAGTCTGTGGCAGCAGAGCCTACGACTACACCGCGGGCTAGTACTGCTACCCGTGAAAGTAAAACGGCCTTGGTATATTATGTGCAAGCGATTATTCCGGGCCGTGCGTGGATTGGCGATAGTAATGGCCGCATTATCACCGTGACGCAAGGTGATCGCGTAGAAGTCCTAAACAGCACCGTTAGGAATATTGATCCCATCAATGGCATAGTGACGCTGAGTAATGGCATGCAGATTGAATATGGGATGGTGGCACAGTAGCTTCTAGAAGCACTACTTAGGTTACAGACTCCCACAAGGCGCGCAATCCCTCTACTAATGGTACTAGACTTGTAACGCCCGCGGCTTTTGCTTTTTCAGGGTTACCCAACGCATCAAGAATATCGCCCGCACGGCTCTTTGCATAATTTACCGTCAAGGGCTGATGGCTGAATTGACGTAATAACGCTATCAAATCATTAATGTTAATCACTGTGCCGGAACATACATTAAAAATAGCGGATTTATCTGACATCGTCTTCATAAAGAATAAACAATGCTGCACTACATCGCTGACATGCACAAAATCGCGTGTTTGTGCTCCAGAGCCAAAAACGGTTAAGGGCAAATTCTTTTTAATATGATCGATAAAAATGGGGATGACGCCTGAATCGATGGTACCTGGGCGCTGTCTGGTACCGTATACATTAAAAAAACGCAAACCCACGTTAGGAATGCCATAAATCGTATTCGCCACGTGCGCATGCAATTCACACCCTAGCTTATCTGCGCCATAGGAAGATATGGGTTGTACTTTTAGATCTTCATGAAATGCTTGCTTACCCAAATCACCATAAACGGCAGAGGAAGAAGCATAGACCACGGGGATCATTTTTCCGTGGTGCTGATATGTTTTTTGTATGGCATCCAACAAGGATATGGTTGCCGTTAAATTGATTAAGCTCGTTCCTACCCAATCTTCCTTGCATAAGGTCATTCCTAGACGGGCTGCCAGGTGAAAACAGCCTGATATATCTTCTAAGCATTTCAGCACTAAGGCTTGATCACTGATACTGCCTTTAACAAAAGTTAAATTATCGCGTTCAGGCTTGTTTGGCGATGTAGCGTCATAATCCGGATAGATATTTTCTAAACGTCCCGTGCTGCAATCATCTAATACCACCACACTATGGCCTTCTGCTAACAAAGCATCGACCAAATGAGACCCTATAAAACCAGCACCACCGGTGACTAGATATTTTTTCATTTTTTTTCCTCTAACCCTAAGCGTTGCAGAATGCCTTGTAAAATTTCAAAATTTTGAAATTGAATGTGTAAGGCTCCGCGGCCATTTTCATTGTAATCTACCGCGACTGGCGAGCCTACTTGCTCGGCAAGCGTGCTTTCCAAATGAACGATGTTGGGATCTTTACGTGCAGTGGGAGTGGCTTCTACTTTTCCTTGTTTAATCAAGCGTTCTAATTGTCGCACGCTCAACTCATTTTCTACGCAGGGATGCGCTAATGGGTATTGTTCCTCTATAGGAAGGCCTGCCAATAATTTACCGTGACCTTCACTTAAATTGCCGTCGATAAGGTATTGCTGTATTCTGTTATCTAATTTTAATAAGCGCAATAAATTACTAATGGCAGCGCGCGATTTACCCACCAAAGCGCCGATCTCATCATGCGTATAAACAAATTCTTCTTGTAGCCGTAAATAAGCTTTGGCCTCTTCAATTAAGTTTAAATCACTGCGATTGATGTTTTCAACAATGGCTGCTTGCAAGGCCTGTTCATCGCTATATTCACCGATTAAACAACTCACGGTGGATAATCCAGCGAGTTGACACGCACGCCAACGGCGTTCGCCAGCAATGATTTCATAACGGTTATGGGTTAGAGGTCTCACAACGATGGGTTGTAATAATCCGCCCATTTGCCGTATCGATTGTGCTAATTCGGCTAAGGCGTCGCTATCAAAATGCTGCCGAGGTTGAAAACGACCACGCTCTAAAGCTTCGATGGGCAGTTGTTGTAACTCTACTTTTCTAGCCATGGACTTTAAACAGTGCTTGCTGTGGGGTTAGCAGCATCGTAGGCTTTTAAAACATCATCGACTAGGCCGAATGCTTTGACATGTCCTTTTTCCAGCCATAGAGCTTTTTTACAAAATTTGCGGACTAGGTCGGTAGAATGTGAAGAAAAAACAACGATGTCGGATTCGGCGACCAATTGCGTCATGCGTTGTTTTGATTTTTCCATGAAAGAAGAATCCCCTACGCCCATCACTTCATCTAATAATAAAATTTCTGGCGAAAAGCTGGTGGCAATGCTAAAAGCAAGGCGCAATTGCATACCGCTAGAGTAAGTGCGCACCGGCATGGCCAAATAGTCGCCTAGTTCACTAAATTCGGCGATAGTTTTTTTGTTAGCTTCAATGTCTTTACGCGGCATACCCCGTAATAAACCGCTTAATACAATATTCTCGTAACCGGTTGATTCACCATCAATGCCCAAATTCAGATCCAATAAAGATGAAATACGGCCTTTGATTTGTACACGGCCTATGGCCGGAGTGTACACCTTTGCTAAAACACGTAATAAGGTACTTTTGCCAGCGCCATTGTGGCCAATCAAGGCCAAAGTATCGCCCGAAGATAGTTCCAAGCAAACATTCTCTAGAGCGCGCACGAAAGTAATGCTATTGCTCTGTTGTTGAATAGCGCCGCCCGTGACCAATGAGACCAAGCTCTTTTTCAATGAACGGGTATTGGCTCCATAAATCGGGAAATCTAAAGTGACACGGGATAAATGGATAGTTGACATAATGATTACACCCAAAACGCAATACGGTGGCGGCATCTGGCCAAAACAATGACCATCAAGCTTAATCCCATTAACGCTAGAATTATGCAGTAGGTTAAGGTATTTGTAGAAGGTATTTGCCCTAGCAAAGGTGCGCGCAGCAGTTGTATTAACTGGTAAAAAGGATTGAAATTCATTAGCGCTTGTAATTTAGGAGATAACATCGAATGCTGCCACAAGATGGGGGTTATTAAAAAGCAGATTTGCACTAGACTAGCCACAATCGGTTTCATATCGCGAAAACGGCTACCTAGGATAGCCAGCAGCAAACCAAAGCTATAGCCTATGCTCAAAAATAAAATTAAACCGAAGATGAGATAAAATACACTATCGGCAGTAGGCGTGATTTTATAATAGATTAAAATGGGTAAAACAGGCAAAATATTATGTAGTAAAACAATAAAATTGCGGGTTAACAAGCGCAAAATATAGATGGAAAAAGGTAAGCAAGTCTGGCGTATGAAGCCTGCATTTTCAACGAAAGCTTCATTGGCTTCGAGGATAATAGAGGAAATAAAGGTCCAGGTGATTAATCCCGTAGCTAAATAAGGGTAATAAGTAGATAAATCAATTTTAAATAATTTTGCATATAGAAAACCCATGCTGTAAATCATAATGGCGGTGCTGAGTGTGATCCAAAAGGGGCCTAATTGCGAGCGGCGGTAGCGTAAGCGGATATCTTGCCAGCCTAAGCTCCACCAAATACGCCAAGACATAAGTCCTTGATATAAATCCATAATAGCCACATTGACTTGAAAGGTTTGGGGGGATGGGCTCGGGGTGATATCAGCCAAAATAACCTCAGTAATAATTATGGGCATATGTTAATTTGGTTAAAACTATAGCATGAAAATACAACTTATAGCAATTGACAGCCTTGTTTCTTATTTAACTACCAAGGATGTTTACTTCATTTTCTCAGCAGTATAAGCCTGAACCATATCCAGATTTTGACAAAAAAACGACCATTAAAATAGCCACCATTCGCTATATAAATGTCAATTTGTGTTTATAGTGGCCTGAATTAGGGTAGAAAGGAGAGGCGAAGTTTAAAATAAATCTGGCCAATTTATAGTCAAAATATGGATTTTATTCCAACATTCATTTATGCTAAAATCCGGCATATTGTTATAGTTTGGGGTGTTTTCATGTCGCGAGCTCAAAATGTTTTAGTTACAGGATCGGCTGGGTTCATTGGTAGCCATTTTGTAGAATATTTCCTTTCCGTAGACAAGAATGTCAAAATATGGAGTTATGATAAGCTAACTTATGCTGGAACTTTAGATAATCTAGAGCCAGTTCAGAATAATCAGCATCATACTTTTGTGCGCGGGGATATTTGTGATCCACAAAAAATAGCTTTACTTTTGAGACAACACCAAATAGACACTATTGTGCATTTTGCGGCAGAATCCCATGTGGATAATTCAATTGAATCCCCCGCTATTTTTTTTGAAACAAATCTCTTGGGAACTCTAAACCTATTACAACAGGCAAAAGAGTATTGGTTCGACGAGATGCGCTGGTCTGAGGAAAATTGTCTTTTCCACCACGTCTCTACAGATGAAGTATATGGTTCTTTAACGGCTGACGAAGCGGCCTTTACTGAAAGCACGCCCTACGAGCCCAATTCACCTTATGCTGCGTCAAAAGCCAGTTCTAACCATGTAGTGCGCGCGTATAATAAAACCTTTGGATTGCCAGCAACCATCTCTAATTGTTCGAATAATTATGGGCCACGCCAGCACGCAGAAAAACTTATACCCACAACGATTCGTTGCTGCTTGCAGAAAAAGCCTATCCCCGTATATGGAAAGGGTCATAATCAACGCGATTGGCTCTATGTTCTTGATCACTGTAAGGCCATTCATACAATACTGCAATCTGGACGCTTAGGTGAAGTCTACAATATTGGCGGCGGTTATTCTGTAGATAACTTGACCTTAGTTAAAACCATCTGTAGGTTTATGGATGATCGCTTCCCAACGCATGCACCACACGAAAATCTCATTCATTTTGTTGCTGATCGTAAGGGGCACGATTTTCGTTATGCTATAGACAATACAAAAATTAATCGTGATTTGTCCTGGAAGCCTGAAACAGAGCCTTTGCTAGGGTTGGAAAAAACTGTAGATTCTTATATTCTAGAGAAAGAAATAAACTGATGTTAAAGACACCCCTACTTTCACAAACCGCTGAATGGTCTTTGTTGCAAGGCCACGCGAATGATATTGGTCAATATTCTTTGACAGACATTTTGTCACAAACAGATAGGGAGTCCTATCTACATTTAGACATCGCAGGTATTCACTGTGATTTTAGTAAAAATCATGTCACGCAGAAAACCTTAAGATTGCTAGAAAGTTTATGCCAAACGCGCGCAGCCATGCAATATTTTTATGGAATGGAACAAGGGGTTACCGTTAATTTTTCAGAAAAAAAACAAGCTTTGCACATGGCCTTGCGTAATCCAAATTATTCCCTAGAGCCTGTCAGAAATATTGTAGCACAAGCGTTAGAGAAAATGAAAGAATTAACGCATTTCATTCACGAACAGCACAGGAATGCTTCTATTCAACATATTGTTACTCTCGGTATTGGTGGCTCGAGTGCGGGGGCCAAATTATTAACGGAAGCGTTAGAAAAATATCATGTTACTGAACTGTCTTTTCATTTCGTTGAAAGCATCGATCCTTTTGAGTTAAGTGCCATCTTGAGAAAAATTAATATTGATAATACCTTATTTATCGTTTCTTCAAAATCATTTGTAACAGACGAAACGCAGACAAATTTTTCTAGTTTATGCCAAGTCATTGGGGCTGATAAAAATTTTATAAAAACCCAATGTGTTGCCATCACTGCAAATGAAGAAAAAGCACTGTCTTATGGTTTTAGTGCAGAACATATTTTATCTATCCCAGATTGGGTTGGAGGTCGTTTTTCTATTTGGTCTAGCGTAGGATTTCCATTGATGCTGGCTGTAGGCACAGAGCATTTCAATGATTTTTTATTGGGTGCGCGAGCAATGGATGAACATTGTCTAACAGAAGACTTTTTTCAAAATCCGGCACTCTTGCTTGCAGCGATGGATTGTTGGTATATTAATTTTTTGCATGCGCACAGTCGAGCCGTCATTGTTTACAGCAGTCAACTGACGAATTTAATTAATTATTTACAGCAACTTATTATGGAAAGCAATGGAAAATCACTGTCTATTACTGGCGACCCTTTAGATTATCACACAAGCCCGATTATTTGGGGAGGGATTGGTACTAATAGCCAGCATAGCTTCCAGCAATTACTCATGCAGGGATCTCATTTAGTACCAACTGATATTATTCTACCACGAAATACCAGCACTAACTTTCCGCACCAGTATTCTCAGCTAGTGCGACATGGATTGGCACAGTCCCAAGCACTCACATCTGGCTTTTGCAATAAAGGACAACCCCATAATTTGTTTTCATTTGATTCAATATGCCCTAAAACTTTAGGATCTTTACTGGCTCTTTACGAGCACAGAACGGTGTTAATGGCTGCCTTATGGGGAATTAATCCTTTTGATCAACCTGGGGTGGCTTTGGCTAAACAATTACTGAAGAAAGAAGGGGTCGTTCCATGAAAGGTATCATTTTAGCAGGAGGTAGTGGCACACGACTTTATCCACTAACCTTAGCTATCAGCAAACAATTATTGCCTGTATATGATAAACCAATGATTTATTATCCTCTGTCAACATTAATGTTAGCGGGGATCCGTGATATCCTTATATTATCGACACCACGGGATTTGCCTCTATACAAAGCACTACTTGGGGATGGCCAGCAGTGGGGCGTGAAATTCTCATATAAAGAACAACCCGCACCAGAAGGGTTAGCCCAAGCCTTTATATTGGGTAGAGAGTTCATTGGTGATGATAGCGTCGCCTTGATTTTAGGAGATAATATTTTTCATGGAGCCCATTTAATCACAACATTGCAAACAGCTAGAAGAAACATCATAGGGGCAAAGATATTTGCTTATTACGTTACTAACCCAGAGCGATATGGCGTTGTTGAATTTGATGAGCACGAACGGGTGGTTTCTATAGAGGAAAAGCCAAAGATTCCAAAATCAAATTTTGCGGTTACTGGGCTTTATTTTTACGATAATAAAGTCGTTGATTATGCGCGCAATGTTACTCCATCTTCTAGAGGTGAGCTAGAGATTATAGACGTCATTACTTCGTATTTACAAGCAGGGACATTACAAGTTGAAATTTTAGGTCGTGGAACCGCCTGGTTAGATACGGGCACACATTCCTCCCTTATGCAAGCCGCACACTTCATTGAAACGATAGAGTCTCGTCAAGGACTAAAAATAGGCTGTCCTGAAGAAGTGGCTTGGTCACAAGGTTATATTGACGATCAACAATTAACCAAGTTAGCTGGAAATTTGAAGAACACTGATTATTCAAACTATTTACTAACAGTCCTAAAGCATCCTATGCCAAAGAGGATATTATAGTATGATCCACGGATATAAGCTCATTAAAATCCCCCGTTTTATCGATGAACGCGGAGGACTTTCGTTTATTGAATGTGGGCAACTTCTACCTTTTAGCGTACAGCGTGTTTATTGGCTTTACGATTTTAAAAAATCTCGTGGCGGGCATGCACATAAAAAATTAAATCAATTTATTTTTTGCCTTCACGGAAGCGTAGATATTTTATTGGATAATGGTAAAAATAATGTTCTTATTACATTAGACTCGCCAGATGTTGGGCTGCATATTTTCGAGCCGCTCTGGCGCGAAATTAATGATTTCAAAAATAACCCACAGTTGGTTATACTGGCATCTGATTTGTATCAAGAAGACGATTATATTAAAACATACGAGGAGTTTAAACAATGGAAGTCGCATTCCTAAATCTAAAAAAAGCTTATGCTGAATTAAAGAGAGATTTAGATCACTTATGGCAAGACTTGCACAATGATGGGGCCTATATTTTGGGTTCTAGATTGGGGAATTTTGAAAAAGAATTTTCTGAATATTTAGGTGTGAAACATGTCATCGGTGTAGCCAATGGGCTCGATGCTTTAACCCTAAGTCTTAATGCTTTAGGCATTGGTGCTGGCGATGAAGTGATTGTTCCGGCGCATACTTTTATTGCATCTTGGCTTGCCATTTCAGAAAGTGGAGCAATTCCTGTTCCTGTTGAAGTTAATATGAAGGGTTATCTTTTAGATACCTCTAAAATTGAAGCTGCAATAACAAAGCGGACCCGCGCCATTATGCCGGTGCATCTTTACGGACGCGTCGGTGATATGTCAAAAATATCCGCATTAGCGCAAAAATATCATCTAAAAGTTATAGAGGATGCTGCCCAAGCTCATGGTGCTTTTGAATCAATAAGCAACAGAAAAGCTGGGACATTTGGTGATACAGCCTGCTTTAGTTTTTACCCAGGAAAAAATTTAGGTTGTTTTGGCGATGGCGGTTGCGTAACTACGAATGATGATGAAATTGCGCAAAGAGTAAGATTACTCCGTAATTATGGTAGTAAAGTACGCTATGAACATGAAGTAAAAGGCAAGAATAGTCGATTAGATGACTTACAAGCTGGGGTGCTCTCAATAAAACTGAAATACTTAGAAAACTGGAACGCACGACGACGAAAAATTGCTGAAATTTATCTGAAAGAACTCCTGGGTGTGGGTGATTTGATTTTACCCGCAGACGAACCTGGCCATGTTTGGCATATTTTTTCCGTATTAACTGCCCAACGGGAAAAATTAAAAGCTTTTTTAACGGCAGCCGGTATTGGTGTTATAATTCATTATCCTAAACCCATTTATCGCCAATTGGCTTATCAAAACACCCTAGCTGCCAAAATGCGCTTTCAAAATACGGATAAGATCTGTAGTGAGGTTTTAAGTTTACCTATGGGGCCGCATTTGGAAATTGAAGAGGCGCTATTTTGTGTGCAGACAATAAAGACATTTTTTAAATAATTGAGAGGTATTCATGGATAAAGAATTAGCAACGAAACCATGCCAGGCTAATCTGAAGACGCTGTATAAAAATAGGGCGTTCGCCAATTTTTTACATTGGTTTGCCGTACGCTCACTTCGAGCGTATTCTAAATTTTGCTTTTGTTTAATTTCATACGCTATTGAGCTAAATCCAAGCAGAGAAATTTTCAGAAAAAATTTAAACGATTTAGGTTTGACTGATATCTGGATTTACGCTAAAAAAAGAACATTTAGATTTTATACAATTCCCGAAGGATGCAGACAACTGTCTGAAAATGTAGTATTTTTTAATACAAACAAAGCAATCACATTATACAAACCCAAAACTATTAATCCTAATTTTACAGTGACGGATGATTATGCTTGCAACGCTTATCTGCCCAATACTTATTTGGCTGAGATAAAAGATGCTCAGGTTTTTGCTGGGACAGACTTGATTATTGCAAAAAGATTAATTTTATACGATGGAATTGACAAAGAGAAAGTGAATCAATATGCCGTAAGATCCCCCCTTATTTCAGCGGTTTCTGCTGAAAAAATAACCGTTAATATACCAAAAAAAATAAAATATGTTGAAACAGGAATCCATTTAACTGCAGATCATTCTGCAAATTATTTTCACTGGCTAGTAGAATGTTTACCTAGATTAAGTTTAGTTTCCAATTTGAGTGCAGATATTCCTCTACTCGTTGATGATTTTTTACCTATTCAGTTTTATGATATTTTAGATATGTTAAATTCTGAAAGAAGAGAAATAATAAGGATGAAAAGAAAGAATAGTTACATCATCAATAAACTATACTATCCGTCTCGTTCGTCAATTGTTCATGATAACTATAATGTTCCAATATACAATAAAGATGTTATTTATTCGGCTGATGGTATAAACTTTATAAGAAATTCCATATTAGCGGCAATAAACAGCAAGGTTGAACCCACTAGAAAAATATTCATTTCAAGGAAAAATTCTGACTATAGACAGTTGCTTAATTCTGTAGAAGTAGAAAACTTCCTTGTGCCTAGAGGGTTTGAAATAATTTTTCCGGAAAATCTATCTTTCTTCTCTCAGGTAAAAATATTCACACAAGCAAAAATAATAATAGGACAAAGCGGTGCAGGTATGACTAATTTTATATTTGCACCAAAAACTGTTAAAATATTAATGATGCTCAGTGATGCACCTGGAAGCAATCTACAGCTATTTAATGCCTTAGCCAAAGTGGTAGACATTAATCTAGAATACCTGATTGGAAAAACAGCTTCTGTGCTAAAGAAATATAATTTACACAGTGATTTTCATGTGGATATAAATTTGCTTAAAGCTTACCTGGATAAAGAGAGTCTCTAATTATGCGTAAAAAGAATATTTCTTTAGTATCCATTGCCATTATTACGTATAACAGTGCTGAGTTTATCGCTAAGGCACTTGATAGTGCTTTAGCTCAAGATTATCTCTGTACTGAAATAGTAATTTCAGATGATGCCTCAACAGATTCTACTCTGCAAATTATACAAAGATATATAGATCGATATCCAGATAAAATTAAACTATTCACTTTAAATAAAAATGCAGGCATCACCAAAAATTGGTTTAACTGTCTTGCTCAGTGCAAAGGTCAATATATCACTGGTCTTGCGGGGGACGATATAATGCTCCCCCAGAAAGTATCAGCACAAGTAAATGTTATGGAAAACGATCCAGATATAGCGATATGCTACAGCGATGCTTTAGTTGTCGACATTACTACGCAAAAAATATTATACCGCTTAAGCGATAAAGCACCCAGCAAGTCCGGTGGAATTAAAACGGCATTATCTGATTCCATATATTATTCCCCTACCTTGATGTTCCGCAGAAAATTTTTACCTTCAAAAAACATATATTTAAATATTCGACATGCTACTGATTTAGCGTTTCATAAAGAAGTTATGATATTATCTGCGCCACATGGAAAAATACAGTATCTTCCTCAGGTATTGTATCTATATAATAAACATGAGTATAATTTAACTGTCACTACAAAAAGTTACTATAAAGAGCATGTCGAGGCCATTAGAATTCTTCAAAGAAAATATCCACAATATAAAATTGATTTGGATCCCTCTATTTCTGATTTCTGTTGTGTTGCTTTTCTTAAAACGTTGCGCGAATGGAACTTAAGACAAACATGGTATTTTTTATCTGTAGGTTTAAAAGCCAGTAAAGGGAATCCTTTAAAATTTCTAAGACCTACTATTTGGGCTTTACAATTTTACTGTAAATTCAAAATAAGGCAATTGAAAAAGCAGGATAACGCGTATAAATCCATGAGGCTTAATTAATAATATAACTGAAAAACCAGCGATTGCCCTATCACGAAGCTTTGCTTTCTCGCAACTTAAAATTACTCCAAGCAATACATATGAGCTGTAACACACTAAAAAGTGTAAATATTTTTACAGCATAAAAATATCGAAACTCAAAATGGACAAATGTAAAAATAACTAAGAAGCAAGAATAAAATGAAACGGTTACCCAAGAAATAATCAACGCATTTGGAGTACGGCGTACCAACCATAATAAAGGGAAAGTAATCAATACTGCGATTAAAAAGAACCAATTCACGACAATATCCATACGTGATGGGCTAATGTCTCTCCCCGCGTAACTTTGTATAGACGAAAACCAGAACTTTCCGACAATATTAAATTTGAAGCGAAACCACTCTCTATAATTTTGTACAAACACCTTATAGAATTCTCGTTTATCACTTTTACCACAATAACTCGGATCCACATTACAAGCCACATTTGCTCCACTGCTTACAAGAAACCCTGCGCCGGGGGTCTCCAGTAGTTGCTTATTTGTTTGTCCCGCTACTGCATAGTGTAATGATGTTGATACCCATGAGAAAGAATGCGAAAAATAAGAATCCCTATAATTATGTATTCTCCAGGGAAGCATGGCCAACTGTGTTGCAAACAAAAATAGGGCTATCATTTTAAGCTGCTTAATAAGTTCATTTTTATTCAAGGTGCATTTTCTACAGAGTATCTTGGTAGAGAAGATACATATCACTATCAATAGAAACATCACTGTAAGAACCAGGATAATTAATTCAAATTGCGATCTAAAATACGCCGAAAGTGCTAGCATTAGACCCGCTATTAAAGCTTTCTTCCATGAGTATTCTTCTGCTGCAATTTGCAACATAAAAATAGCTGTTAAAAGAAATACGATTGAAAATGCCTCTCCATAAACAATTGCCGCTGGCTCCAGTAAAAAAAAGCGTGTTAATGGAAAAAGAAAAGGTAGCAAAACCAATAAGGATGAAATTTTTGTGGGAATTACCAAGTTCAAGCATTCTCTAAACATCAGAAGCAATAAAGCAATTAACAGTGAATTAAGCACGATTAGAATCAAAATAAAAGGTGCATTCGTACCAAAGACATCGAGTATATACCCCTCTAACATCATAAAACCAGGGGGCCACAAATGAAAGATCCACTGAGATTGATCTGTCACCCATCCGTAATGATGAATATCCAAACCAGCAGTAGCAAAAGATCCCGGATCGCCATACCCATATAGCGTCATACAGTTGGTTAAGGTCAAGAACAAACTTGGCTGCGTAGACACATCCCGAACAAAAATACCAATACATAATGCTATAAAAAAATACACAAAAAAAAGTGTAGTTTTTTCTTTATATCCTATCATTTATATCCTCTTTAAGTTCCAATTTTATAGGATTATCGCTTAAATGACCTCCATTGTCTAGCCAATGATGCTATATAGGCTATTGGATCTAACATAACATCAGCTGATTACATTGCTCCTACCGCTGTTCCACCCATAATTAAAGCGACACCCAGAATTTTTTGTACGGTAAGGGGCTCATTTAAAAACCATACACTGAATAGTAATAAGAGGGCAAAATTTAAACCCATAAAGGGATAGGCGTGACTTAACTCAAATTTTGTCATGGCTGCCATCCATGCGAGTGAACCCAAAAACACAGCTAAAAAACCGGAGAAGATCCAGGGATCAAGCAAAAGAAAAAGTAAAAACTTTAACTTTCCAAAAAGGGCAACAGGCAATGCTCCAAAATGAGTAATACGCCATTTAAGAATGAGCTGTCCATAAACCGTGAACACGATGGTTGCAACAATATAGAGATAGTTAAATGGGCTTGGCATTTATTTTTCTGCCACAATAACAGTTTGGCCACAAGCAATGTTGCGTAGTAAGGGTAGACGTTCAATAAAAGGTCCAATGATACGTAAGCTCTTTGCCATCCAATCTGGGCAAAACATGGGGATTAAATTAAGAAATTGACTAGATCGAATTTGAAAGCCAGCATCAGAAAGCCATGTTCTAATCAAGGCAGGAGAAAATGAACGTTCTTCATGTTCAATATGGTAACGCGAGTATTTCTCGAGGACCTTTAGAACTGGATTATTACCATTGGGCTCGAGTACAACGATTGTGCCTTTAAAAGACTTGAGACTTGTAATTGCACGTTCTGGATCAGGTAAATGATGCAATACACCTCTTAATACAATACAATCAAATTGAGAATCTTTTAGTAAGGATTCTAGTGCATAGATATTACCCGTTTCAAATTTGACTAGGGTCTCTAATCCCACCTGTTGCGCTTTAGCATTTGCTGCCTCAATCGCAGCACCTGCAGGATCAACCCCAAGAATTTTTTTGACTCCAAGTTTTGAAAATTCCAGAGTATATGTGCCATCACCGCAACCTATGTCAAGCACGGCCTTATCTGCGAAAGAATAGGCTTCGGCAATAGATTGACTTATGCGCGCATTAGCAAATTGTGCGGATAAGCACTCTGCAGTGTAGGCATAAGATCCGGTTTTCCGAACATCTTCTTCAAATTGATTGACATTTTTTTTTATATCTGCATTTTGTATTTGCGTCATTGTGGTTTCTCCAAAGGTTTGATGGCAATAGCGAGTAAGTTACCAACACGCAAAGATATTTGCTTGTTGGATAAGTGTAAGAATTCCAAAATAGAAGAGAGCCTAGCTTTTAGGCCTGTGGGCAGCGGCATTAAACGTAGCCAGTACCGTAGAGGGTAACGATTGGCAATAGGCCGTATTTCTATTGATTCAAAACCAACTTTTTTGAGTAGGGTGGACATTGAAAGAGGATTAAAGAGTTGCAGGTGTTCTACATCAATGATAGGGGAACGCAAACCAAGGATACGGTTTAGTGGTGCTTGCCAATTGTGAACGACTACTGCAAGCATCCCACCAGGCTCTAATAAACGATAAGCCTGCTGAACAAATTCACTGGGGTTTGCTACATGTTCTAAAGTCATAAAAGAGCATATTAAGGATGGGTTGAGATCGGCGAGTAACTTTTCTGAAAATAAGCCCTCACGCAACATAGCTTGTATAGCCTCAGGGGCTGTTTGAATAGCCTCACGTGAAGGCTCAATGCCTACAACGGGATTGAAACCGCACTCACACAACCAAGGCAGTAAGGGGCCACTGCCTGCACCGACATCTACAGCGGCGTTTCTGCCTTTTAAACGGTTAACATAAGGTTTAAGTACTTTCGCGTAACTGTCAGCAGCGGCTTGTGCCTCTGGAGCAGAATCATAAGCGGCTTCTGAGTATGCATTTAGAAGAAAATCGTGGGTAGGTGGCGTTGGTGCGTACACAAGATCACAGTCTGTGCAACGAACTAAACGCAGGCACATGAATTCTGGTTGCTTGCGTGAAGCATAGGTAAAATTATTTATTTTAGCCGAATCAATCCGTTCGTCTGCAAAATGAATCTGTGATTGATTATCGCAAACAGGGCAGAACCGTTCAGAATTAAGTGTGTTTATAGCCATTATGATTCTATTTTCCTATCTTGTTGGGCCAGACGTATTTCTCCTCGCATAATCAAGCTGTGGCGGATAAAAGGAGGCCGCGCTTTTGTTTCTTCAAAAATTTTCCCTATATACTCACCTAGTAACCCCAGGCCTAGAATGGTGAAAGAGCCAAAAAACATGATCAAGAGAGAAATAAAAGTTAACCCTTTGGGAATCGCTTCTGGGGCTAGAATACGCATAAAGATGCTCAAAGCAGCTAGACCTATGCAACCTAGAGAAGCAAAGCCCCCTAAAGCGGTTAGCATATGCAGTGGAATACGAGAAAATGAAAAAATACCTTTCTTGGCCCAACCGATATTTTTAATCCAGCTATTGGTGCTTTTTCCAAAGAGGCGTTCTGGTCGTATGTAATCAACACCAACTTGCTTAAACCCTATATAAGCACGCAATCCCCGTAGAAAAGCATCCCGTTCTTTACATTGAAGGATCCAATAAACTGCAGTGCGATCGATGAGAGAAAAATCGCCAGCATCTTTGGGTATAGGCACCTCACTCATGGCTGCAAATATTCGATAGAATCCACGATAACAAGCTTCAAGGAGGACAGGCATCTCTCTTTTAATACGGCGCCCATAAACAACATCTGCTCCAGCGCGCCACTCCCGTACAAAATGTTCTATTACTTCGGGGGGATCTTGCAGATCACCATCTAAAAGAATACAGGCTTCTTTATTGGCAAGTTCCATACCGCTTCTGAAAGCCGATTGAGAGCCAAAGTTTCGTGCATGGCTAATACCTATGACATGCGGATCTTGCGCACTGATTGCCCGTATAGTTTCAGCGGAGTTATCTGGGGAGCTATCGTTAACGAAAATAATTTCATAATCTAAGCCTAGGCGATTAAAGACAGAAACTAAGCGCTCATGCATGATGGGAATAGCCTGTTCATCTTTATAGCAGGCTACAATCGCAGAGACTGAATTCTTTTCTTTGCGAAGTTGCTGTTTTTTACTTGCTTTTGAAAACTCAATTTTCCCAATATAGTTTTTCCACCAATGATAAGAAAGAAGCAAACCCTCTTTTAACGTTGTTTTTGCCGTCCACCCTAGGATTTGTGCGGCATTCTCTGGGTCAGCATACCAATTTTTAACATCCCAAGCACGGCCTACAGCGAGTGTAAATTGTGGTTCATCTTGAATGCTAAATAATTCTTTGGTCAAAGAAGCTAAAGAGGCTAGGGAGGTTGCAGTTCCTGTTCCAATATTGAAAGATTGGCCCGCGATATTAGGGCAAATGCGCAATGCAGCATCAATAAAAGCAGTGATAGCATCATCTATGTAGATGAAATCTCGTGTAACTTCAGGATGGGCAAACGGTGGTAATTTTCCTTGTAAACTTTGCTCGCATAATACCGGGATCAAACGTGAACTGTCTTCGTAAGGTCCATAGACAGAATATAAGCGTAGATTGACAATCGGCATTCCACGTACTTTTCCATAGTAGTTAATAGCAAGGCTAGTTGCAGCTTTGCTGACGGCGTAGTGGCTGTTGGGGAGCATGGGATCGGTTTCAGCGGGGGCTGATGCATTTAAGCCATATTCAGAGGAACTGCCTGCATGAATATAGGCAGATAATTCAAGGTCAGAAATTTTTTCCATCAAAGTAATAAAGTTTAAATAATTAGTAGAGTGTATGCGTTCAAAATCTTGTTCAAATGAATAGGCACCAAACGAGGAACAATCAAAAATCGTTTTCGGTTTTGTTCGATGAAAAAGTGATAAAATGCTGACGGGATCTTGCAGATTAAGAAAAGCAATATGATGTGTAGATACTTCATGGAGTCTCCATGGATTTCCAGAAAATACAGTGCCAATAACATCATCTCGATTTTTAAGACAGCGACGTAATAAATTTGCACCAATAAAGCCGCTGGCACCAATGATCAGAATAGGGCCTTGCAAGCTATTTATCTTGTCATCAAGATCCATAGGTTGCTCCTGTAATCATAGTCAGTATTCCTTTAGCGTCAAGACCACATTGTACACGATGGAACTCTTGTGATCCAAAGCGTCCGGTTGGGTACCGTAGTGCATACCGATGAATAAAATCTGAAGTTTGGATCTTATGATGGGCCATAGCAAGTGCTAGATGCATGCCTAAACCACCTGCTGCAACATGCTCTTCTATTACGAAGAGCGGTTTTTCTGCGATTTGTTTCCAAAAAACGGTTGGGATTTTTGTTTCATCAAATTCTGTGACTGCCCAAACAGAGGGTCTATCATTGACAGGTATATCCAGTAATGCTTGCCATGCAAGGCCTGCTAAGGGGCCTAAAGCAGCAATGGCTCCGCGTTTGCCCTGTAAGATCTCTCTCCAGGCCGCATATTCGAATATATCGGTTTCTTTGGGTCTTACATCATAGCCTAAGCGCAAGTAAGTGGGAGCAGAGAGTTCATTCAGCATGACCGATATATCTTCATTGAAGGCGGGGACTAAAACTCGTACTCCTAAGGCATTCATTGCAGCACAATCTTCAAGGGCATGGTGTGTGGGACCCATATGACCATAAGCATAACCACCACCATTGCCGACCAAACAAACAGGGAGATTGTTCAGACAAATATCATTGCGTATTTGTTCGAAAGGGCGAGCATAACAAAAAGGCGCAATGCTATAAACAAATACTTTGAATCCTTCTTGCGCAAGGCCTGCTGCGACACCAACCATATTTTGTTCAGCGACACCTGCATTGATAAAGCGGTTTTGAAAAGAGTTTTGAACTTCTTCTAATGCCATAAACCCCAAATCACCGGTTAAGAAAAAATACTCTTCTTGGTTACATTGTGTAATAACTGCTTTTGCAAAAGAATTTCTCACTTTTCTTGCTCCGCGGTTATTTTTAAATGAGCCGATTGATACTGTTCTTCGGAGAGGGGGAGATAATGCGATTCTAACGTTCCTGAAAAGTGTAAACCTTTTCCTTTCACTGTGTTTAGAATGATTACCCTAGGAGACTCAAGAGATATATTACGCAGCGCATTTTCTATTTGTGAAATATCATGTCCATCGATATATTGTACCTCGGCACCAAAAGACGTTATTCTAGAAGTTAAATTATGACAGGATATAATATCTTGTGTTGTACCAAACCCTTGTAAGCCATTTTGATCAATTAAGATTGTTAAATTATTAAGGCGATGATGGATGGAAAAGATAAGTGCTTCCCAGCAGCTACCTTCTTGCCATTCACCATCGGAACACAGGCAATAGATCTGGCGGTCTAATTTTTTCTGCTTTGCTGCCAAAGCCATTCCTGCAGCCAATGAAGGGCCATGTCCTAAAGACCCTGTAGAAAAGTGCAAATCAGGAATTCCTTTCCCGCTGGGGTGTCCGGGCAGAAGGGTATCTTCTTTGCTAAAAGAGTCTAGATCAAGATCCTGCAGTTTACCAAGACTCCAGAGCGTTACATACCATGCGCCTGCAGAATGGCCTTTTGATAAAATAAAACGATCTTCGGAAGTCATAATACGGTGGTGTAGTGTCATTAAAGCATCAATACAAGAAAAATTACCACCTAGGTGACCGGAGTTAGATGTATAGTGCATTTTTAGCAGTCGAAGTTTAGCTGTATTTAGTAATTCCTCAAACCTTTTTTTTACCATAATTTATAAACTCGAAAGATGGACTGATTTTAAGACAAATAATAGGCTAGGGTCTTATCTCTATATTCAAAGTTTGCTATATTTTAGATTTCATTAAGGCTCAGAGTATACCAGAAATACAGTTAATTAACAAATAAGCATCCAAAAACCAAAAAGTTACTTTCCACAAACACACTTTTTCACCTAAGCAAATGAATTTATTACATTTTACGCTTTTTAACGCAAATTTTATACACGGCTAGAACATACTGTCCTGACAGAGTAGGGTATTATGCTGCACATGGCCGAATTGAAACTCGAATGCACAATAAATCTGCCTTGACAAGGTCATTAAATTTATGTCACAATGCGCATATATAACGTAATATTAATGTGAGCCATTTATAATGCTGCACCCTACAGCCATCGTATCATCCAAAGCAAGATTAGGGCATAACGCCAAAATAGCTCCTTATACCATTATTTACGACAATGTAATTATTGGCGATAACACTACCATAGATTCACATTGAGAGATAGGTCAAGGGTCGTAGGAGAAGATTCAGAAAAAAAGGCTTAAAAAGCTACGCAATTCTGACCGATAGAATATCTGCCCGCTGGCTTAGCTTTGTTAAGTTTCCCTATGGGGCCACATTTGGAAAACGAAGAAGCACTATACTTATAATAGCACTAATTTTATTTCTAAGGCCATGATTATGGAGAAACTATGCTCAATTTACTAAAGACTAAAATGCCAGAGTTAATAACTAAGATATTTCAAAAGTCTGTTCCAGGCGGTAAGGAATTTACAAATGAAACATCTTATTCAGAGCTTGTTATACTAACAGGTCCACCACGAAGTGGTACTACATGGTTGAATCGGGAGCTGTGCAATTTTAACAATACTTTTAACCTTCTTCCTGAATGTACTTTGTTGACCAAACAAGTGGAATTATTTAATCATATATTAAATTATTCAGACCCAGAGAGGTTTAAAGCATACTTTTACAATAGTAAAAACATACGTACTTATTATAAAAACAACATAATGAAGATGCTTGCTCTTGTAACTGAAATAAATAAAAAGCAAGATAACGAAACTTTAATACTGAAGGATCCTGAATTATCTTTATATCTGGATGATGTTAAAGTGCTATTTCCAGCACATAAGCTTATTCTGTTAGTCCGCGATCCACGCGATGTATTGGCATCCATGAAGAATGTCATGGTTCGCAAACAGAAGCCTTGGGATCTAGAGAAGACCTCAGAACAAATATTACTTTACTATTATAGGATAGCAGTATATCAAAAACGCATGTCAAAAGATACCCTATTAGTACGTTATGAGGATCTTGTAACTAAGGACCTTGGAGAAATTCAAAGTTTTTTGCAAAAACCCGTACAAAAAAATGTGTCTCAGAGAGATATTACAGAGTCTATTCGTAAGAATTTTTCTCCCAGCGACCCCTTTTTTTCTGAATTCTATCTTCAGCAAACAACAAAAGATCGCATTGGACGATATAAAGAAACCTTACTAAAGTCGGAAATCCGTTACATAGAAAAGAACTATTCTAAAGTGATGCGACGTTTGGGCTATTAAGGATCGACTTACTATATACCCATGGCCAATGAAGATGCGAGATCGAAGTACTATCTGTTATTGAGAGCTTTGGGCCTAAGCCCCTAGCTTTTTGTCTGAAAAAGAAGAAAACCTTATTTCATGTAATGGTAAGAGTTTTTGATAGCCCTATTGCAAAATGCAAATAGATGTGATCAAATAAGCTTATGAACCAAAAGCTTAGCAAAAAAGAACGTGAAAACTTGTTACAGTCGCATCGTCAAGAAAGAGATAGGCGCGTGTGCGACCGAATAAAAGCAGTATTAGCGTATGACGATGGCTATAGTTATGCAGAGATAGCCAAAATTCTCCTGTTAGATGACGAAACGATACGCCGCCATGTGGAAGACTATTTTTGTAAGGTGAAGCTAAAGCCAGAAAATGGGGGTAGTAACAGTCATTTAAGCGTAAAGAAAAGTTTTCGCCTGAAAGCTCATCTAGAAGGAAATACTTATCTGTACGTTAAAGACATTTGTGCTTATGTGAAAAACAGCTTTAACAAAAAATATAGCGTAAGTGGTATGACAAAATGGCTGCATAGCCAAGGACTTTGTTACAAAAAGCCCCACGGTGTATCGGCAAAAGCTAATAAGAAAGAGCAAGAAAAGTTTATGAAACGATATGAGCAATTAATAGATAGAACCCGAGGGAAAGAGCCTATTTACTTCGTAGACAGTGTGCATCCACATCATCAAACGAGACTGACCTATGGGTGGATATTAAAGGGAGTACGGAAAGAAATTGCGATGACAGGTAGACAATACAGACTTAACTTGATTGGCGGAATAAATTTAGACGGACATAAGCTTATCTACAATCAAGTGGATAAGGTAGATGGTGATGCAATCGGGGGATTTTTATTAGATTTGCGCAAACGGCATCCTGAAAAATGTAAACTCCACATTATTTGGGATAATGCAGGATACCATCGAGATAAGAGAGTAATAGAGCTGGCAAAAGATTTAGCCATTAAATTACATTATTTACCCCCGTATTCACCGAATCTTAATCCCATAGAGCGTTTGTGGAAAATCATGCACGAATGGGTAACGAATAACAGATATTATGAAACATTTCTAGAGTTTAGCAAAGCCATCATAAATTTTTTTAAGACCATTGGCAGAAACAAAAAGATTCTGCGTACTAGAATTACGGATAGTTTTAGGGCAATACAATCACCGTTATTTTCTCCTTGAGAGAAAAAACAAATATTTTAAATGGGATTTTTTACTTTTTCATGTAACGAAGCGCTGAACTTAGGTCCAAAGCCATCGTTGCAAAGTTGTGTCAAACCGTAAGCAGCATGGATCGCATGCGGGCTAGCCTACAGGGACGTATTCACGGCGTGTTTGACACAACGGCGACGATGGCTTTGGACGAGTAATCTGTGCGTTTGAGAATCTCGCATCTTGAAGTGTAACGGGTATATATCCCTCTAACATCATAAAACCAGGGGGCCAGAAATGAAAGATCCATTGATGCTGATGCGTCACCCATCCGTAGTGATAAATATCCAAACCCGCAGTAGCAAAAGATCCCGGATCGCCATCTCCATATAGCGTCAGACAGCTGGTTAAAGTCAAGAACAAATCCGGTTGCAGAGATACATCGCGCACAAAAACACCAATGCACAATGCTATAAAAAAATACACGAAAAAAAGAGTGATTTTTTCTTTATATTCTCTCATTTATATCTTCCTTGAATTCGAATCATATTGTTTGCATTATCACAACACCTTCTCGCAGTTTGAATATGCTTATTTAGCATCGCACGACATTACTGAGTGTCATTAAAATAGGCAGTATATCAGAAATACGGCATGGTTCAAAAACCCCCTGTTTGAGTAGGTCTTTTCACGCCCACTGTTCACTAAAACACGGGGTTTTTGAACCATGCCAAAGGCCCTGTACACCGGTTTTGAACCATGCTAGAAATACAGTGAGTCGACAAGGTAACACACAAGTGTTTTTTACTCCAAGAGCAAAATGTTATTGAAGCAATTGAAGTTATTTATCTTCACACGAAACAGTGTAAATTTTATACGTATTTGATATGGTATTATTTGTGTAGAGTACTATACAATAAGTTTTCTTGACAGGGTTAGTAAATTTATGCAAAAGTGCACGAATACATTGTAATTTCAAGAGAGCATTGATAATGCAACACCCTACTGCTATCATATCACCGAAAGCAAAAATAGGAAATAATGTCAAAATAGGGCCTTATACCATCGTTCATGACAATGTGATTATAGGCGATAATACTATTATCGATTCACATTGCGAGATTGGTTATCCCTCGTCATTAGCAGAAGGGAAGCCTCTAATCATTAGCCATTCTAGTCTGATACGTTCGCATAGCGTTTTTTATGAAGGCTCGACTTTTGGTGAACGCCTTATTACAGGGCATCGCGTTACCGTACGTGAAAAAACACAGGCAGGAAAAAACTTCCAGATTGGTACGCTTGGCGATATACAAGGCACCTGCACCATTGGAGACTATGTGCGATTTCAATCTAATATATTTATTGGACAGCATGCTAAACTTGGAGATTATATCTGGATATTTCCACATGTTGTGCTAACCAATGATCCGCATCCTCCCAGTGAGGTTAGGATTGGTATATGCATAGAAGATTTTGCCGTCATTGCAACTATGTGCACAATATTACCCGGAGTTAGAATCAAAAAAGGGGCGCTGGTAGCCGCTCACAGCTGTGTCAGATCCGACGTTGAAGAAGATACCGTGGTTGCTGGATCTCCCGCAAAATTTCTCTTTGAAACCAGTAAGCTTAAACTTAAGGATGGCTCTGGCTCTGGCGCTAGTGCTTATCCGTGGCGCAAGCATTTCCATCGCGGTTATCCTGAAGAAGTGGTACTAGAGTGGCTCAAGGAATTTTAGCGTCAAACATCAACGTACTTTAGTACAAAAAGGACAGATCCTTACTCCCTCCCTCTAAATGTACTTTTCTGACCAAACAAGTGGAATCATTTAATCATATATTAAATTACGCGGATCCTGAGAGGTTTAAATCATACTTTTATAACAGGGAAAACATAATGAATTCTTATAAAGAAAACGTAATTAGGATGCTGGCTTTGGTGGCTAAAATAAATAAAAAACAAGGCGATGAAACATTAATATTAAAGGATCCTGAATTATCTTTATACCTGGATGATGTTAAAGCACTATTTCCAGAACATAAGCTTATTCTGCTGATCCGCGATCCACGCGATGTATTGGCATCCATGAAGAATGTCATGGCTCGCAAACAGGCGGCTTGGAATCTAGAGTATACTTCAACACAAGTATTTCTTTACTATGCTAAGATAGAAGAATATCAAAAATGTATGTCAAAAGATACTCTATTAGTGCGTTATGAAGATCTTATAACCAAAGACCTTGGAGAGGTTCAAAAATTTTTGCAAAAATCCGTACAAGAGAATGTATCTAAGAGAGATATTGCAGCGCCTATTCGCAAGAATTTTTCTTCCCGCGACCCTTTTTTTTCTGAATTCTATCTTCAGCAAACAACAAAAGATCTCATCGGACGATACAAAAAAACCTTATTAGAGTCGGAAATCAGTTACATAGAAGAGGTTTACTCTGGTGTAATAGACCGCTGGGACTATTAGTGAAATAAACCCTAACATTAGGGTAAATTGCAGATAAAATATACATCTGTTATACTTCAGCCTTCAAACTATCTGAGGATATTTCTGTGAAAAAATGGCTATTAACCTCCCGTCAACTATGTGATTTAGAGCTTTTATTGGTCGGTGGTTTTGCCCCTTTAACGGGGTTTCTGACTCAAGTCGATTATAATAGTGTTCTTAAAAATGATTGCTTAGCGGATGGTAGTCTTTGGCCCATGCCTATCACATTGGATGTAGATGCTGTTTTTGCACAATCTTTATCCCCAGGCGAAATCATAGGGCTGCATGGCGAAGACAATACCTTATTGGCTCATCTGACGGTGGCAGAGGTATGGTGCCCAGATAAGAGCGTTGAAGCGCAGGCTGTTTTTGGCAGCGATGATATTGCCCATCCAGGGATTCATTATTTATTGAAACAAGCTAATCCGTATTATGTAGGGGGTAAGGTAACGCAAGTCGCCTTGCCAAAGCATTATGATTTTGCTGCTTTACGTCACACACCGCAACAATTAAAGCACTGGTTTGCCCAAAATAATTGGCGCAATATCATTGCTTTCCAAACGCGTAATCCATTGCACAGAGCGCATGTGGAAATGACCTTGCGCGCATTGCATGCGGTAGAAGACAGCCATTTATTATTGCATCCTGTAGTGGGTATGACCAAACCAGGCGATGTAGATCATTACACGCGCGTGCGTTGTTATCAAAGTGTATTGCCTTATTATCCACAAGGGCGCACGGCATTAAGCTTATTACCCTTAGCCATGCGTATGGCCGGACCTAAAGAAGCCTTATGGCATGCTTTAATTCGCAAGAACTATGGTTGTACTCATTTTATAGTGGGTCGTGATCACGCCGGCCCAGGGCAGAATAGTCTAGGAAAACCCTTCTACGATGTGTATGCCGCACAAATCTTGGTTAAACAGCATGAAGAAGAAATAGGCTTACAGGTATTAACTTTTTCCGAAATGGTTTATGCCAAAGAAAAACAAATTTATGTTTTGTCTACGGAATTAGCAGCCAATGAAACGGCATTGACTATCTCTGGCACACAATTACGAGACGCGTTAAATAATCATAGCGCTATCCCTTCCTGGTTTTCTTATCCAGAAGTGGTGCGTGAATTACGTCGCAGCTACAAACCTAAAAACAAACAAGGGTTAACGTTATTTTTTACGGGTTTATCGGGCGCAGGCAAAAGTACCATTGCCAATGCGCTGCAAGCTAAGCTCATGGAAATGGGCGATCATACCATCGTGCTGTTAGATGGCGATATTGTGCGACGTGAATTGGCGAGTGAATTGGGATTCAGCGAAGAAGATCGCAACACCAATATTCGCCGTGTGGGGTATGTGGCTTCATTGATCACTGAATTGGGTGGTATTGCATTGTGTGCGGCGATTGCACCTTATGAAAAGATACGCAAAGAGATCCGCGCTAAAATTAGTTCTAAGGGCGGCTATTTTGAAATTTATGTATCAACCCCCTTAGCGGTGTGTGAAGAACGCGATCCCAAAGGATTGTATGTGAGCGCGCGTGCAGGCAAGATAGCACAATTTACGGGTATCAGCGCACCCTATGAAGAACCCCTGGCGGCGGATATTGTGATAGATACCACTAAAATGTCGGTAGATGTAGCTGTGTCCGTTATTCTGCAAGCGCTACATAATGCAGGCTATCTGGTATTATCAGAAGTCGCACTAGAAACTGAAACAGCTTAATCAAGGAGTTTAGAAACATGGCTATAGAATCGCATTTACGCAGCTTAGTGAAAGCGGTGAGCTGGCGTATATTTGGAACTTTTACCACCATGGTGATCAGCTATATTTTTACAGGCGAGTTGAGTACCGCTTTATTTATAGGTCTTTCCGAGTTTGTTTTGAAAATAGGCATATTTTATGTGCATGAAAGGGTATGGCACATTATTCCTCTAGGGCTGAGTAAGCAGAATCGCTTACAAGAAGAAGGCTAGCCCCTAAATGCTTCTAAATGGAGTATTTTTATGATACAATTCTGCACAAAATTAACAAGCAAGAAGGTCAAATTTTGAACAGAATCCCCTCCCACATCTTCCGCAGCTATGATATTCGTGGTTTAGCGGATACCGAGCTCACTGCAGACGCTGTCTATCGCATCGCTGCGGCTTTTGCAGCTATGGCACGTGCGCGTGGCGAAACTTGTG
>VFJT01000185.1 GCA_009885935.1 Gammaproteobacteria bacterium | reverse complement strand
TTGGTGGCATTATAGGTGTAACACCTCAATTTTTTTCTGCTCTTTCCGCGTGCTTCTTATCTATTTTTAAAAGAAAGCCGTTCATCATGATTTTATGTGATTTATGGCCTGATTCGATTGCCTCAAATAAATTGATTAAAAAAGGCGTTTTTTTTCGCATTTTAAAGAAATTAGAATTGTTTATGTATAGAAAGGCTAGTGTAATTGCTATCTTGTCGCCTAATTTCAGGGAGTATCTGAATCAGTGTAATATTGACAATTCTAAGATTGTTGATTTTATTTCTGGGCCAAGTAAGAGCTTCTCAGTTAAAGATGAGAAAAAGAAACAAGCATTGCTAATAAAATATAACTTGCATAAAAAACTAGTGATTGGATATATGGGCACGTTTGGTATTTCTCATAATCACGAAGATCTTATTGAGGTTTTTAAGACGCTGACTCGTGAAGACATACATCTTTTTATGATAGGGGATGGCGCAAAAAAAGATGACCTTATCGCACTCATAAATAAACATAAATTAAGCAATGTTACAGTTGACGGACCCATTTCAGCAGCGGATTGCCCCTATTATTGGTCGGTTTGCAATATCTCTATCATTCCATTAGCGCCCACCGAAACGAATAAGACGGTGATACCTTCAAAAATATTAGAAGGCATGAAAATTGGGCTCCCAACTATCCTGTACACGCCTAAAGGAGAAGCGACTCGTTTTTTCTCGGAATCTGAAGCATGCTGGCATGTGGAAAGTGGTAATGTTGAAGCGCTCAGTGAGTTTATCGAAAACTTATCTATAGAAATGATTTCCGAAAAGAGAAAGAACGCATTGAATTTTTCAAAGAAATTTTCGCGGGAAAGTCAAGCAAAAATATTAATTGATAGTATGTGTGAAATTTATAAAAAGGAGAAGGTCTGTGAAAAAATTTAATATCGCCTGCGTTATTGGCACAAGGCCTGAAGCGCTAAAAATGATACCTGTCATTGAAAAGTTAAATGAAAACCCAGAGTTTTGTGTGAAAACCATTCTTACGGGACAGCACAGAAGTTTATTGCAACAAATGTTAAAGAACTCTAAAATTGAACCTGACGTTAATTTTGATGTTATGCAAGAAAATCAAAGCCTCAATACGCTAACTGCAAACCTATTTAGCCAATTTGAAAGCTACTTGAACGAAGAGCCTGTCGATTTACTGGTTGCTCAAGGAGATACGACAACAACGTTGGTTTCTGGCTTGTCCGCTTTCTATAAAAAAATTCCTTTTGCCCACGTTGAAGCGGGTTTAAGAACGTCCTGTATAAACAATCCTTTTCCAGAAGAATTGAATCGAAGAATAACCACCATGATATCTACGTTACATTTTTGCCCAACTGAGCAAGCAGCAGAAAATCTGAAAAAAGAAGGGGTAACAAATCGTGTGTATGTCACAGGCAATACCATTATTGATATGTTACATAAATATGCAAGGCCTACGGTTTCATCTGAACGTAGTAAAAAAATTATCCTGGTGACCTGTCACCGTAGAGAAAATTTTGGAGAGCCATTGCTTAACATTTGTATGGCTCTAAAAGAAATAGCCCTAAGAAACCCAACGATTGAGATCGTTTTCCCTGTTCATCCTAACCAGAATGTAAGCTTAGTGGTTTATGAACAGTTATCTGATGTAAATAACATCAAGTTATGTGAGCCTCTTGATTATCCTGACTTGGTCAGTAAGATAAGTGGTTCTTATCTTGTACTAACCGACTCGGGTGGATTACAAGAAGAAGCTCCCGCATTGAATAAGCCAGTATTAGTATTAAGAAATGAAACCGAAAGGCCAGAAGCGGTTGAAATAGGGGCTGCTCGTTTAGTGGGTTATGACACCCAAAACATTATTAACAATGTTGAAGAATTGATTTCCAATTCAGCCGCGTATGAAAAGATGAGTCAAGCAGGTTCCCCCTACGGTGATGGTAAGTCGTCTGCGAGAATCGCCAATATTATTAAACACTTTTTAAATGAGTTACTCTGAAGCCATCGTTGCAGAGTTGCGTCCTCCGTGTCAGGAAAAATGTCGCCTCTGAGTTAAAATAGCCGGTGACTGTTAGGATAGTTGTCGCGTGAAGCAAAGCTTGTTATTTTACTGCGCGCATGATATATCCGCCCCAGAAATAAATCGAGCGCTCACAAATCAAACTCATCGCCCAAATACACTTCACGGACTTTTTGATCGGATAGAATCACTTGCGGTGAGCCCTGGCAAATCATTTCCCCTTCGTTGACGATGTAGGCGCGTTCGCAAATATCCAGGGTTTCGCGCACGTTGTGGTCAGTAATTAAGATGCCGATTTTTTTGCTGCATAAATGGGTGATGATGCGTTTAATGTCGACGACGGAAATGGGATCCACGCCCGCGAAAGGTTCATCCAATAAGACAAAAGCGGGGCTGGTTGCCAATGCGCGTGCGATTTCAACACGGCGTCTTTCACCACCGGATAGGCTAATCCCTAAATTATCGCGTATGTGATAAATGTGAAATTCTTGCAATAATTCATGTAGACGATGCTGCCTTTGTTCCGTCGTTAACTGTTTTTGCAGTTCTAATATGGCTAAAATATTTTGCGACACCGTTAATTTTCTAAAGACAGAAGCTTCTTGCGGCAGATAGCTTAAGCCTTTATGCGCACGTTCATGAATGGGCAGGTGAGTGATTTCTTCTTCGTCTATAAAAATTTGTCCGCGGTCGGGTGTGACCAAACCGACAATCATGTAGAAACTGGTTGTTTTACCGGCGCCATTGGGGCCCAATAAACCAACGATTTCACCGCTGTTAATTTCCATGGAAACATTTTTAACGACGGTACGTTTTTTATAACTTTTCTCTAAAGCAACAGCGCGTAATGTTTTTTGGCTCATGATGGTGTTTTGTCCATGCTAGGAAGATTATTGGGATCAATGACGATACGTGTGCGTACGGCCTTGTTACTAGGCGTATTGATGGATTTTAAGATTTTATTGGTAACATCATATTCTAAGTGTTCACCGGCAATGCTATTTTCTCCTTGCTGCACATAAGCGTGGCCTAATAAAATGGCGTAATTTTTTTCGGGAAAAAATTTGATGATATCAGCGATAGCGATGAGTGGTGGTTTATTAGGATCTAAAGAGCTTTCATAACGTGCTTGTTTTTTCTTATTGCCTTCAACAACTATTTGATTGATTTTATTGTTTTCGCTGTAAGAAGTCACTTTATCGCCACTAACATGCGTGGTCCCCTGATCGATGATGACATTGCCGGTATAAATGCCAACACCCGTTTGGCTGTTCAAATCGGCAGTGTCTGAAGAAATCAACAGCGGCTTTTGTTGATCACTGTCTAAGGCATATCCTAGAGAGAGTATGCAACTAAGACACAGAATGAATAGGCTGCGCTTTATTTGGATCATAGAAACCTCGTGCTTGTGATAATAGGGTAACATGCTTTTGATCCAAATAAGCATTCATGCCTACGGATGTTATTTTTACTCCAGATTGTACCAAAGTTACAGGTTTATCTGTATTTGCCAATTTTTGATTTGGAAAGATATGCAATAAAGAGGTAGTGATAATGGTATCTTGATTCTGTGCCCCTGGAGGTTGATGAATGACGACATTGTCTATTAAATCTATTTTTTGCGTACCATTGAAGGTTTTTCCGGTTTGTGATGAGATACTCCACGGAGCCTTATTGTCTTTTGAATACAGCGTGAGGAGGGGAGTGGTCAATACACTGGAGTCATCATTAACAAAATGCAGTAATTTAGGGCTCTGTAATTCACCTTGTTTTTGGCCTAATTCATCAAATTGCACGCCGTCTATACCCGTGGCAAAAGCATCAATACCGACTTCGGTTTTTGCGGCACTGAGATTTGCCTTGAATTGATACCATCCAAAAAAAGAAACAATGGCTAACAGCAATAACAGAGCATTTAGAAAATAGTATTTTTTAGTCATTATCATAAGAAAGCCTCGTGTATATCTTTAAAAGTATTTTGTGCCTGCATGATCAACTCACACACTTCGCGTACCGCACCTTCGCCGCCATTGCGGCGTGTGGTATAATGCGCAAATTGCTTGACCATATCAGCAGCGTTGGCGACGGCTATCCCTAAGCCCACGCGACGAATGATCGCAATATCCGGTAAATCATCCCCCATATAAGCGACCTCATCATCGCGCACATTTAATTTAGAGATCAATTCTTCATAGGCCGTTATTTTGTTTTCGACACCTTGATAAACATGTGTGACTTGCAGTTGTGCCATGCGTTTGTCGATTAAAGCAGAGCGATGGGCGGTAATGACGGCGGTACTGATGCCTGTCTTAGCCAATAATTTCATCCCTAAGCCATCGTGACAATGAAAGGCCTTTAAGTTTTGGCCATCGTCTAATAAATATAATTTACCATCGGTTAGTACGCCATCCATATCAAAAATGGCTAAACGAATTTTTTTGGCGGCGGTTGATACTGTATCTGACATGGTATTCCTCTTGCGTTGTTTTATAGTCCGGCCTGCATGATATCGTGGATATTGATGGCACCGACTAAAGTGGCGGCTTCATCCACCACGAGTAATGAGGTGATTTTAAAATTTTCCATGATTTCCAGCGCTTCGGCGGCGAGGATTTCGGCGGTGATGGTTTTGTAGGTTGTGGTCATTACTGTGTAGAGCGGCGTTTCATGAATAGAAATACCTTGATTAAGAGTTCGCCGTAAATCGCCATCGGTGTAAATACCCACTAGCTTACCTTGATTATCAATAGCGGCCGTCATGCCTAATAATTTTTGTGTCATTTCCAATAGCGCGTCACTGATCATCGCTACACTGTGAATGCGCGGGATTTTATCACCCGTGCGCATGATATCCCGTACGCGCGTCAATAAGCGTCGCCCTAGAGAGCCACTCGGATGTGAACGGGCAAAGTCTTCTTTGGTAAAACCACGGGCGTCTAATATGGCTACGGCTAGGGCATCGCCCATGACCAAAGCCGCCGTAGTGCTGGTGGTAGGCGCTAAACCTAGCGGGCAAGCTTCTTTGTCTATATGCGTATTGAGCAGTGCATCGGCAAAACGAGCTAAAGTAGATTTATCATGGCCGCAAATGGCGATTAATTTTACCTGTAATTCTTTTAATAACGGCAATAAGGTTAAAATTTCGCTGGTTTCACCGGAGTTCGAAATAGCCAAAACCACGTCATGGGGGGTAATCATCCCTATATCCCCATGGCTAGCATCCCCAGGATGCACGCAAAATGCAGGGGTGCCAGTACTGGCTAGGGTGGCGGCAATTTTGGCCGCTATGTGCCCAGATTTGCCCATACCGAGCACAACCACACGGCCCTGACAAGCGAGTATGGCCTCACAGGCGCGCACAAAGTCTTCGTTGATGTAATCAACCAGCTTTTGTATGGACTGGCATTCTAGATCAATGACACGCTTTGCGGCAGTACGAAAACTTTTTTCCATTATTATTCAATGACCTATAATATTACAAGCATTTACATTGGCCTATTTTAGCGCAAAACGGAGCTTTTAGCTAGAGGGGCACTATTTTTAAGTGATTATCCTCTAGATAAATTTGCGTTGCGCCTCGCGTTAATTTAGCCAGATCAAAGTCTTCTTTTACTTGGTAGACGCCTGCAATCGCAATGAGTTCAGCATCAAACTCACGGCAAAAGATACGCGCTTGTGATTGCTGTTGAATTCCGGCCAAAGCGCGCCCCGACAGTTTGCCATAAACATGAATATTGCCGCCCGCGATGATTTCGGCCCCTGGGCTAACCATGCCTAAGATAATCAAATCGTTTTCTGCATAGATTTGTTGTCCTGAGCGTATGGATTGCGTGACCATCTTACTAGGAGGCTGTGCGGCGGTAGGGGTGCTGTTTTCTACACTAGGGACTGTTTTTTTGCTATTTTGGGCATTAGCCGCGGATTGTTTGGGATCCATTAAGGCCAGGCCCTGAGCAAATGCTGCCTTTTTATACAGTTCATTGCTGGTTGCAACCCCTACTAGTTTTAAGCCTCTGCTATCCAGCAAAGTTTTAATATCGGCAAAGAGGGGTAAGGCTTCAAGGCTGTAAGAATGTAGGTCTAATACGATGGGCGTGCCATTAAAAAATTGTGGGGCTTGGTTTATTTTGGCGTCCAAGGCTAGCGCCAAGGCGCTTAAGTTATTGTCTTTTAACGGCAGTATAGTCAATGGGAACAAGCTAGCGCGTAATTGCAACGGTTCTAGGGCTATGGCTGCGGTCATAATGAATCTACCTTGGTGTTGCATTTATCTCATAGAGAGTAAGGTCATTTTACCCTATCTCTTATCTTAGTGCCATACTATTTGTATTAGCCTTTTAACATAATGGTGGGTGGGCCTTATTTATTTTGCGGGCACGGAAATCGGGTCAAAATTATGATAAACTGTACTGCATTTTCTGGCTAAAATAGATGAAATGAGGGCTCACGATGAGTTCATTAAACGAACAGTTTTTTAAAAATGGTTTTAAAATAGGGAAGAATTGGTTACTGACGAAGGGCCCGCTTGCAAAAGGAGCTCAAAAACTTTTGGATGCGGCAGCCTATATAAGAGCCGGTTTAGATGATCAAACCTCCAGCGAAAAATCAGGGCTTCCACTAGAGGTCGTTGAGAAACTACGTGAGCTACTTGAGAATGCGAAGTCCGTGGTAACCCATTGATTTTAATTGTATTCGTAGGGGCAGGCCCCCGTGCCTGCCCTAGATGGGTAACCACAGAGGGTTGCCCCCTACGACAGAACATCGTTCCGCCAATGATTTTAGAGCTTAACGAGTACCGTTAATGTTCTAGAACTCTCAAGTAAGGATGCATATGGAAAAGATATGGCTTAAACATTATCCGCAGGGAGTTCCTGAGACCATTGATGCCAGTAATCTGGGGTCATTGGTCGATGTATTACTCACTTCATGTCGCGATCATGCGGCCGCAGTTGCTTTTAAAAGTGAGTTTGGCAGCTTGACTTATGCCGAATTAGACGCAAAGAGTCTGGCTTTTGCCGCTTTTTTGCAGCAAGTTTGGGGCTTAAAGAAGGGTATGCGTTTTGGCATTATGCTACCTAATGTTTTAGCGTATCCCATTGCCATGTTGGGTGCGCTGCGCGCCGGGTTAATAGTAGTCAATATCAACCCATTGTACACTCAACCAGAGTTGGTACATGAGCTAGAGGATGCCGGTTGTCACCATATTATAGTTTTAGAACCCTTCGCGCATACAGTGGCGGCTAGTTGGCAAGAAGCCCATATAGCCAAAGCGATGGTGGTGCAACTAGGGGATTTTTGTACGCCCTGGAAGGCAGTTTCGCTGCAATTTATTTTAAAATACGTTATGCGTAAAATTCCGGCGTGGCATTTACCCGATTATGTACGCTTGCCCGATGCTTTAGAAATAGGTAGAAATAAGACCTTAGATAAAGTTAATATTGATCAGCAAGATGTGGCTTTTTTGCAATATACGGGTGGAACCACCGGTGTTGCTAAAGGCGCTGAATTAACCCATTTTAATTTATTATCCAACCTATTGCAGGCAAAAGCTTGGGTACAACCTATCTTAGATGAGTATGGTTTTAAAAACCAATTGACCATCGTTACCGCAATACCGCTGTACCATATCTTTTCATTGCTCGCCAATGGCTTATTGTTTATGTATCTAGGTGGAATAAATCTGTTGATTTTGAACCCTAGGGATTTTAAAAAATTTGTTAAAATATTGCAAAAGGAAGAGTTTCACGCCATCACGGGCGTGAATACTTTGTATAATTCATTGCTCAATACGCCAGGATTTGAAAAAATTAATTTTTCATCCTTGCTGTTTTCCTTAGGCGGTGGTACGGCTATACAGGAAGAGGTGGCAAAACGCTGGGCGGCTAAAACAGGAATACCTTTATTGGCGGCATATGGCTTAACAGAAACATCCCCTGCTGTGAGTATTACACCGCTTACCGCCAAAGAATATAATACTTCTGTAGGGTTACCCCTATCCTCAACTGAAGTATCTATACGCAATGATCAGGGTGAGGAATTGCCTTTAGGCGCTGTAGGGGAATTGTGTATACGCGGTCCGCAAGTGATGCGGGGTTATTGGCAGAATGAAGCGGAAACACGCTTAGTTTTTTGGGAAGACCGGTGGCTGCGTACGGGAGATATTGCAAAAATAGATGCAGAAGGCCAAATCTATCTGTTGGACCGCAGCAAAGATATGATTTTAGTGTCGGGTTTTAATGTATACCCCAATGAAATTGAAGCGGTTTTAGCGATGCACCCAGGTGTTTTAGAAAGCGGAGTGGTGGGTATTCCTAGCGATAGCAGCGGCGAAGAAGTAAAAGCATTTATAGTGAAGAAGGATCCTAATTTAACAGTAGAAAGTGTAATGGAACACTGTAGGAAAAATTTGACGGGCTATAAAGTGCCTCATGTGATTGAGTTTTGTGAGTCATTGCCAAAGACTGCAGTGGGTAAGATATCGCGTAAGGAATTGCGGGCTGCTCATTAGGGCTCTAACCCATTTCTGCTAAATGCGCTTCTAACAAGACCAAATCGTAAATGAGGGAATGATACTCTACAGAAAACCACTGACTAAAGGTGGCATAACTGCGATCTTTAGGCCATAGGCTGGGATCGATATCCCAAGAGGCGAGTTCACCTTCAAAAATAGCTTGTGCCATACCTTTGATATAGGCGGTGGCTTGGCCGGGACCTTCGAATTGTGGGATCAATAAAATAGTGCAATCTTTTTGCGGGCCTACACCGCTGGTTTCACGATATCCAGATTGTTTTTTTAAGAAATTCATCATTTTTTCTGTAGGGCGTACAACAGCGGCGACTCTGTCTACCTGAAACATATGGATATCTCCCTGCCTAATTTCAACGCTTTCAACATATAGTGACTGCCCCTTAAACGAACAGTATAGTGGTAAATAGACCTAAAAATCAAGCCGAAAAGCACAAATTTGCGTATAAAAATAGCACTTTTTTAATACATTATCATAATGACTTTATGGTCTTATTATGCCATACTATAGCACCTATTTACAGGGGTTATAACAGGGGTGAGAAATGACGATATCAAGATGCAAGCAGCGTGGCTTTGCTGCTTTTTTGGGGCTTTGCTTTTTTGGGGTTGTGGTGGCTTTGAGCGACCCTGTGACGCAGTTGAGTCAAACGGCGGATCAGATGATTGAGGCCTTAAAGAGCAATAAAGCGACTATTAAGAGCAATCCTGCGATGGTTGAAGGTCTAGCCCGACAGATTTTGCTGCCCGAAGCCGATGCGGGATTAATGGCTAAATTAGCCTTAGGGCGTGATGGTTGGAATAATGCCACTAGCCAGCAGCGCGCAGATTTTACCCAGGCCTTTACCACCCTCATGATACGGACCTATGCCAGCGCATTTTCTGCTTATACGGATCAAACCGTAAAATTTTATCCTCTGCGGCCTGGAGATGTCACTGACGGTCGGGTGCAAATTAAAAGCGAAATCTTACAAAGCGGTGGTCCGGCTATTCCGGTTAACTATCGCCTATTACAAGAAGGCAATGTGTGGAAAGTCTATGACATTACTGTAGATGGTGTTAGCCTCATCCAAAGCTTCCGTTCGCAATTTGCCAGTCAGTTGAGTCAAGGCGGCATGGATCAATTATTATCTGCTCTAAATAAACACAATGCTGCGTTGAAAAAATGAGTAAGGCACAATTCATTTCGGTAACCGAAGGTCAATTGCGCTTATTGGGTGCTATAGACTATGACAATGCGCCGTCTTTAGCGACGCAATTTGATAGTTATTTGCATACAAAGCGGCATGAACTTTCGTTGGATATGTCTCAAGTTACCCATATTAACAGTGCAGGTATGGCTTTGCTCATCAGTTGCTTTAGAAAAGCCAAAGAAAAGGGAATTGTGTTGCAATTTTGTTCCGTGCCCTCGCAATTAGCGCGTATTGCTGCTTTAACGCGAGTGGATAAAATCTTAAATTTGTCACAGGAAAGTATTTAAAAAATGGATAAACTCATTATTCAAGGCGGTCATGTTTTACAAGGGGAGGTGCGTATCTCTGGGGCTAAGAATGCAGCATTACCGATTTTGGCAGGCTCACTATTGGCCACCGCGCCGGTTAAAATTACCAATATGCCGCATTTACGCGATATTACCACGATGATGGAACTCACAGGTGGCATGGGTGTGCGTTTTGTTTTAGACGATCAAATGGGCGTAGAGGTGTACGCGGAAGACATACAACGATTTGAAGCGCCCTATGAATTGGTTAAAACGATGCGTGCCTCTATCTTAGTTTTAGGACCTTTGTTAACGCGCTTTGGTTCTGCGCGGGTTTCTTTTCCGGGAGGGTGTGCTATAGGCGCGCGGCCCGTGGATTTACATTTAAAAGGCCTGGAAAAATTAGGCGCAAAAATCACTATAGACAATGGCTATATTAATGCCACAGCGCCCAATGGTTTACGCGGTGCTGATATTTCATTCGATACGGTGACGGTAACCGGCACTGAAAATTTAATGATGGCGGCTGTTTTGGCTAAAGGCGTAACCACCTTACACCATGCAGCGCGCGAACCAGAGGTGGTGGATTTAGCCAATTATTTAAATACCTTAGGCGCTAAAATTAGCGGCGCGGGTACCGATACCATCGTGATTAATGGCGTCAAAGAGTTGGGTGGCGGACAGTATGCTGTCATGCCGGATAGAATTGAAGCGGGCACATTTTTGGTTGCGGCAGCAATCACACGCGGTAAAATCAAGTTAAAGCAAGTGACACCGCCAACGATGTTGCAAATTATCCATAAACTAACGGAAGCGGGTGCAGAAATTCAAATGGATGACAACACCATTAGCTTAGATATGCAGGGTAAACGTCCCAAAGCCATTCGTTTAAGCACCGCGCCTTACCCGGGTTTTCCTACCGATATGCAAGCGCAAATGATCGCCTTAAATACGATTGCTGAAGGTGTAGGCCATGTGGTAGAAACGATTTTTGAAAATCGCTTTTTGCATGTGCAAGAAATGCAACGCATGGGGGCGCAAATCGTGTTAGAGGGTAATACCGCCATTATTACGGGTAAAGAGCGCTTAATGGGTGCGCCAGTGATGGCCACGGATCTACGTGCTTCAGCCAGCTTAGTGTTAGCGGGTTTAGTGGCAGAAGGAGAAACGATTATAGAGCGTATCTACCACATTGATAGAGGGTATGAAGTCATTGAAGAAAAATTATCGCAATTGGGTGCTAAGATTTATCGAGAGCACAGTTAATCATGGCTGTATCGCGGCAAATTTTAGTTAATTATTGCGATGAATTATTGCTGACGCGTCCATTTAACGATTATTGTCCCAATGGTTTGCAAGTGGAAGGGCGCGAGACGATCCGTAATATTGTTTCCGGCGTAACGGCCAGCCTTGCTTTGTTGGAAGCGGCAATTGAACATAAAGCCGATTTGGTTTTGGTGCATCACGGCTATTTTTGGCGTGGCGGCAATGCAGCGATCACCGGCATGATGAAACGGCGTTTGGCATTATTGTTAAAAGAAGATATGAATTTGTTGGCGTATCATTTACCCTTAGATGCGCATGAAGAGCTAGGCAATAATGTGCGTTTAGCGCAGCTACTCAATATAACCTGTTTAGGGCCAGTGGCCCCGGGCAGTTTGGTTTTTCACGGTCAATTGGATAAGCCTTATACGCCTGCGGCCTTAACACACCTCTTGCACGATAAATTAGGTCAAAAACCGCTGCACATTGCCGGACAATCAGCGCTAATTTCGACTGTAGCTTGGTGCACGGGAGCAGCACAAGACAGCATTGATGTGGCGGCAGATTTGGGTGTAGATGCTTTTTTAAGTGGCGAAATTTCAGAGCGCACCGTACACAGTGCCCGCGAAACGGGGGTACATTATTTCGCCTGTGGTCATCATGCAACGGAGCGCTACGGTGTGATGGCATTGGGTGAACATTTAGCGCAGCGTTTCGAATTAAAACATCATTTTATCGATATTGATAATCCAGTGTAGGATAGGCTATGAGTTTGTTAGTGCAAAAATTCGGTGGAACTTCGGTTGGTAGTCTCGATCGCATTCGCCACGTGGCGGAAAAAATTATAGAAACACGGCAAAATGGGCACGATGTAGTGGTAGTGGTTTCGGCTATGAGCGGTGAAACAAACCGTTTGGTTGGTCTGGTAGAGTCTTTAGTAGATAATCCCGATCCACGTGAATATTCTGTGCTGGTGTCTACGGGCGAAATGGTGTCTATGTCACTGTTGGCTATGTGTTTAAGTGCACAGGGCTTCCCCGCACGCTCTTATACGGGCGCACAAGCACAAATTTTTACTGAAAATAAATGCGTGAAGGCGCGCATTGAACGCATCGAGCCTCATCCCTTAAAACAAGCGTTACAAGAAGGCATTATCCCTATTGTGGCGGGCTTTCAGGGGGTGGATAGCTACGGTAATATCACTACCTTAGGGCGTGGTGGATCCGATACCACGGCAGTGGCTTTGGCAGCCAGTTTGGGCGCAGATGAATGCCAAATTTATACCGATGTCGATGGCGTTTACACCGCCGATCCGCGTGTGGTTCCTGAAGCCAGACAACTCACCCACATTACCTTTGAAGAAATGTTAGAATTGGCTAGTTTGGGCGCCAAAGTATTGCAAAAACGCTCAGTTGAATTAATTGGTAAATATAAGGTGCCATTGCGAGTCCTGTCTAGTTTTCACGATGGCCCTGGAACTTTAATAACCTATGAGGAAGTCGCTATGGAACGTCCATTGGTGTCTGGAATTGCTTTTAATCGCAGTGAAGCCAAATTATCGATCATCGGCGTGCCCGATCAGCCAGGGGTTGCCGCAAAAATATTGGGTCCTATAGGGCAGGGCAATATCGATGTAGACATGATAGTGCAGAACAAGATTAATGATGATTTAACCGATTTGTCTTTTACCGTTGGGCGTGAGGATTACCAAAAGGCTGTGGTCATATTAGAGCAAGTGGCCAAAACGCTGGGTGCAAAAGGGATTAGCAGCGATGCCAAAATCGCTAAAATTTCCTTAGTGGGGGTAGGGATGCGCTCTCATTCCGGTGTTGCCCAAAAAATGTTTGAAGTTTTAGGCGATGCGGGTATTAATATCCAGCTTATCGCTACCTCGGAAATCAAAATATCCGTTATCGTAGACGAAAAGTACCTGGAATTGGGCGTACGCGCTCTACATGCTGCCTTTGGTTTAGATAAAGAGGCTAATGAGGAATTTGATCCTAAAATGTAGGGTCATCGCAGCAGGCAAATTATTTTTTAGTGCTCTATTGACCGTTAAGTACAATAACCAATTGATTTTTATCAATAAACTGCAAAAACAGCTATTACAGCAAAAATTAAATTCTGTGCTACTATTAAATCCTTAATAATACCTTAATAATTGCAAGGTATAATGTTTGGGTGTTTATGGGTCGTACCCTATAGACCATGTAAGTTTTAAAGCATAATGTGCCATTAGGCACAAATAAGGAGGTTTCTGGAATGTTGATTTTAACAAGACGCGTCGGCGAGACGCTCATCATTGGTGACGATGTCACTGTAACCGTACTGGGTGTGAAAGGCAATCAAGTGCGGATCGGTGTCAATGCCCCCAAAGATGTTTCTGTGCATCGAGAAGAGATCTATTTACGGATCCAACAAGAAAAACAAGGTCCTGACGAAGGTGAAGATTTAGACAAGTAAAATGACCCTTCTAGATTGAAGTAATAATGCGTCTGTACGGCGCATTTTTTTTTTGCAAACCACACAAAATCCCTTTCTATTCGCAAAATAACAGTGTTATACTGGCCCCCTCTTCACGAGGAGAGATGGCCGAGTGGTCGAAGGCGCTCCCCTGCTAAGGGAGTATGGGGTTTATAGCCTCATCGAGGGTTCGAATCCCTCTCTCTCCACCAGTTTAGAGTGGTATGGATTAATATGTGCGCCCGTAGCTCAGTTGGATAGAGTACCTGGCTACGAACCAGGTGGTCGGGAGTTCGAATCTCTCCGGGCGCACCATTTTACTCAGTAATTGGGTTATTTTTTGCTCATCCCAGCGCAGGCTTCATCATACTGTATTAACCTTCATTAAAACAGAAGCATCATTTCACAGATATATAGAATTGAAAATAAGGTTCATTAATTGGAGCCCCTATTTCTAGCAAAGATTTTATATTTTCAGCAGCTTCTTTAGCAAGGATACAGGCGGGCTATCAAACCTTTTGCCCTTCAAGGCTTCGGGCTTTTTGCCAACAGCCTTGAGGGAGCAAAAACTGCTGCAGTTATCAGGGGCGATAATCGGGCGGCTGATGCGTATCCTGCGTCGAATTATCCTTTCCGGTAAGGAGGCTGTTGCGGATACGGATGCTGCGGATGCTGCTGCGTATCCTGATGCGTATCCTGATGCTGATGCTGATGCTGATGCTGCGAATGCGGGTGATGCGGCGTAGACTGAGGGTAAGATGGCGGAGCAAAAAATCTCTGTGCGCTAGCAGGGCTAAGGGTATGTTGCGGATACTGCTGCGAATTCTGCTGCTGCGGATACTGCTGCGGATACTGCTGCGAATGCGGATACTGTTGCGAATGCGGATACTGCTGCGAATGCGGATACTGCTGCGGATACGGCTGCGAATGCGGATACGGCTGATATTGCTGCGGCTGCTGTGGCGGATATTGCTGCTGCTGAAGCTGTTTCATTTTTTCCAGGAGCTCCTGGATCTCTCTCCCTTGCTTCTCTATTAGTTTATCTTGCGCACTTATTGTCTCTTTCAACGGCGCTGTAGCCCCCTGGAGCTCCTGGATCTTTCTCCTTTGCGTCTCTATTAGTTTATTTTGCGTATTTATTATATCTTCCAATGGCTTTGTAGCCGCATCCTGTATTTTCTTTTTCTGCGCATCTTCCGCTGTTTTCTTGCGCTCAGCTGCGTTTTCCGCCTCTGTTTTCGCTATTGTAGCTGTTATTTTTGTTTCAGCGGTCTCAATCAGACTGTTTAGGTTGCTAATTCGCCAGTTAGATAGTGCATATATGTACTCTCCTGCGGATGCATTTTTATTTGGAGGAGTGAACGAGCTATTTGGGGCGTTTGATTTTTCCTCTGCTTGTGCCACAAGGAATTCCAGAAACTTTACGTTTTCATCGTTTGGCGCTGAAAGAAAGCTAATCACCTTAGCGCCAATAGCAGAATGATCCTCTAAAATAAGCTCATACTCTTTGAGCAAGGTAGCCATATCTAATAAGTGCAGCTTTAAGTCTGCAAGGTAAAACAGAACTTCCTCTGGATTCAAAGAATTTAAGTGCGTAGGTAGAAGATGTATCTTATTTAGGATCTGCAAAGCCAGAACACAGAATTCTATTTTTTGCTCTTTAATATTTTTGTCTGCTTGAAGAGTCTTAGGCTTCACAAGGCCATCCAAGATAACCTGGTTATTATCTACACGCACCAGGTGCCCTAAACGCTCTAGGTATTTTATAAAATAGTCCTGCATTTTCGCTGCATCTGACATTATGGTGTCGGCAGTAATAGCAACAGAATTATCTTTAGTGGGGAGCGCTGTATCAATGCCACGGTAACGTGGATCAAAGAGCACGACACTGAAGCGCTCCTCTTTTCTGAACTCAGTTAATCTCTTTTCTATTAACGCCATTCTAGCTTCATTTTTACTGCACTCTTCTTTTCCCTTAGCATGAACCCCTGCAACTGCTTTTTTTGCATCATTTAAACTTTTAAGCTTAGTGTATAGCCCAAACCAGAAGGCCGCCACTGCAAGTGCTCCTGGCCCCGTGGTGGCTGCTGCAGCAGCAATTGAAGCAATTGCAATGGTACTAACAGCGCCGAAGGCTACTTTCTGTTGTGGTGTTAATTGGTCAATATTAGTCTGTATCTCTTTTATTTCTTGCTTTATACCCTCTTTAAGAAACGCCAACTCGTCTGTTATATTGAAGTTACCTACAGGTGGCTGTGTGTTGGAGCTAGAGCTTTTTTGTTTTAACATAGAAATTTACCTCGCTATCTAATAATAATGTAGTTTTAATATAAAAAGACTAATTGAGTGATAATTGTACAGAATAAATGGATTGTTGTCAAGCCTGAGATCTGTCTGTGTTGCACATATATTTTTTATTATATTTTACAAAGAGTTGCACTCTTATTTTGAAGCTGATAAAGCAAATGCCGACAGGTCCTAATATTAATATTAGGTTTTCCTTAAACACCGGATCTTACCTGCGATGAACCAGGTGGTCGGGAGTTCGAATCTCTCCGGGCGCACCAATTTCATTTCACGGCGGTTTGAAGTAGCACTTTTTCTTGTTCAATTAATATTCTAAACGATGGACTGGTATCAGCCCAGTCTACAATATCTACTTTCCAGGGTAGATCCGATTCTGAAAAAGCTTCGTTTAAAGCGGCACTGATCATCAAAGGTAAGGGATGTTGTGTGATAATGGCTAAATCCAGATCTGAATAAGGTCTAGCGGTCATTTTTACTCTAGATCCAAATGCCCATACTTCATATTGTGGCACATATTTTTGTAAAATATCTTTTACGATTTGCCATTGCGTAGGCGTAATGTCTATTGGGGGTAATTCTATCATCTTACATGCTTCTTTAATTGTTCATGTAAATAAATTGCTTCTTTTAAAAAATCAGGAATGCTGGTTACGACTTCCAAAGCAACCTCTTCATCGTAAGTATGACTGGTTTTGGTACGCATTTCACGGTATTTGCGCCAGATAGGCCAATTATCGTGTAGTAACCCTTGTGCATTACCTAAACGGACTAAATCTTGAAAAGGCATGTCATCAAAGAGTTGTGGGGTAGCGGAGGTTAATTTTAGATACCGCTTTAACATTTTATGACTTAATTCATAAGTAAACTCGAAACGCTGAATAAGGCCATCTCGTAATTGAGCATCCTTACGATGTTGTTGATAACGTGTGAGACCCTCGTCTAAACGAGCAATACTTTTTTCAAGTGGGCTGATATCCATGATCATGGGTATATTCCTTATATTATTTCCTTAAACGCCGGATCTTATCTACGATGCGTTCGCGCTTTAACGGCGATAAGCGATCCAGGTAGGTTAGGCCATTGAGATGGTCGATTTCATGTTGCAAGCATTTGGCCATATAACCTTCAGCGATAAACTCTATAGTTTCACCTTTTTCATTTAAAGCCTTTACCGTGACGTGAGTTGCGCGCTTAACCCGTTCGTGTATGTGATCGGGGTAAACAGACATGCAGCCTTCATATTCAAATTGTTCGCCTTCACTGTGGATAATTTCAGGATTAATAAAACAAAGCGGTTCATTTTTTTCCTCTGAGAAATCGATGACGGTGATGGCCGGCGGATCCTCAAAATCTAATTGTGTGGCCGCTAAAGCGGCGCAATTTTCTGTGCCATAATGGGTCTCAAACATATCAGCGATGAGTTTTTTAATTTCATCGTCGACAACAGTGACTTTTTTACCCACGCGTTTTAATTTGAGATCAGGATAAGACAAGATACGCACTTTCGTCATAGTTAACACTCCGGATGATTGACGGCCAAACCACCTAAGGAGGTTTCTTTATAGCGCGTTTGCATGGCGCGGCCAGTTTCTAACATGGTTTTAATGACGGTATCTAAAGATACAGTGTGTTCACCGCTTTCCATTAGCGCCAGTTTGGCGGAATTGACGGCTTGTACGGTACCCATGGCATTGCGCTCAATGCAGGGAATTTGCACTAAGCCCGCGATAGGATCGCAGGTTAAACCCAAATGATGTTCCATGCCAATTTCAGCGGCATTTTCTATTTGCGCCAGACTGCCGCCTAAGACTGCGGTCAAAGCGCCTGCCGCCATAGAACACGCCACACCGACTTCACCTTGGCAACCCACTTCGGCTGCGGAGATGGAAGCGCCTTTTTTATAAAGAATGGCAATGGCGGCGGCGGTAAGTAGATAATCGATTATGCCTTGTTCTGTATGTTCTGGACAAAATTCGCGATAATATTGTAATACCGCGGGCAAAATGCCGGCAGCACCATTGGTAGGTGCGGTAACGACACGGCCACCGGCAGCATTTTCTTCATTGACGGCCAGCGCATATAAATTCAGCCAATTTAAAATATCTGAAAAATCTTCTTTTTTTCCCGATGCTATTAATTTTTTGTGTAACGCGGGCGCGCGGCGTCTCACTTTCAAGCCACCGGGTAATTGTTTTTCGTGACTCAGACAACCCGCTTCTATGCAATTAGCCATGGTGGCGGCTATCTTTAAACAACGCGCTCTAACTTCGTCTACACTGCGCAAGGCACTTTCATTAGCCAGCATTAATTCTGCAATGCTTAAATGGTGTTTTTCGCATAAAGCCAATAATTCAGCGGCAGTAGAAAAAGGATAGGGCTGTTTTTCTACACCCTGCATAGGTTGTTCCATTTCTGCTTCTAAGAGTATAAAGCCGCCGCCGATGGAATAATACGTTGCTGTAAAAATAAGGGTATCGTTTTTATCGAAAGCACTAAAACGCATGCCATTGGCATGTAGGGGTAATGTTTCTTCATAGTGAAATAAGAAATCACTTTTACTATGAAAGGGTATACTGGCTAATTTGGGGATGTGTAATTGTTGCTTTTCGACAATGGCGTATGCCCGCGGACCTACTTCCGTAGGAACAACGTCTTCTGGGGTGTAGCCTTCTAAACCGTTCAGTATAGCGCTGTCGGTGCCGTGGCCTTTACCGGTTAAGGCCAGCGAACCGTATAGGTCTATTTGTAGGCGCTGGCAGAAATGCGCCGTGGAGATTTGTGTTAAACTATCCACAAAGGCTTTAGCCGCACGCATAGGGCCTACGGTATGTGAGCTGGAAGGGCCTATACCGATGGAAAACAAATCGAATAAACTGATGGTCATGGTGGTAGACTCTTGAAAATTAAATATGGCCTATTGTAGGAAATGAGCGCAATGAATGCAAGACTATGGCACAATGATATTAATGTGATTGCCATCACCGATGCGCGTAAACAATGGTTATTGGGCGCTAGCCGATTAGTGCACGCTTTTAAGGCGAATTTTGGTGAGGTGCAGATAGAAGCACTGCAAGAAGGGCGCAATAAACTCTTTGCTGATGAAAGTGCCGCGTTGGGGTCCGAGGATAAAGAGGCGTACATACGCCAGATCGTGATTGCGACTAAGATGGGCCATCGCTTGAGTTACGCGCGAGTGGCCATTGCTGATGACACTTACGAAGCCTATGCACAGCAGTTTTCTGGGCTGGGACGGCAGTTTATTGGTGACAAGCTATTATTCAATAATAAAGAAGTCATACGCCAACCCTTTGAATTTGCCTGTTTTGATGATTCGTCATTGTATGTAGAAGCCTTTTTTCAATTGGTAAAATCGCGTGCGGAGTCAGAACCGTGGCTGGCGCGGCGCTCCATTTTTCTATGGCAAAATCGGCCGTTGTTAATTACCGAATTCCTCTTGCCTTATCTTGCCACTGTGCCGTACACTAACGACATATTAATCAATGGAGATCGCAATGAACTATAGCCTAACCGATAATAATTTATACAGTTATGCCGTGCGCAAAAGCCATAAAACTTGGCACAATCTTGCCTGGGTAGTCTTAGGGGTAGGTTTATTGACCTTGGCATCTCAATCGGTTATTCCCTGGCAACCGGTGCCGCTGACACTGCAAAGCGCAACCGTCATTTTTTTAGCAGCCCTTTTGGGGCCTTCTTTAGCCGCTAGCAGTATTGTGGCCTACCTTGCGCTTGGGCTTTGTGGGGTGCCTGTATTTGCTGAGTTTTCGGCAGGTTTTCATGTATTCATGGGACCTACGGGCGGTTATCTATTGGGCTTTTTACCTGCAGCTTATTGCGCAGGCTATCTCTTTCAAAAAGGCGCGGCACGCCATTGGTCCTTGGCCTGGCTTGCCAGTGTGGTTGCGGCCAGTATTATCTTCATCTGTGGTGCCAGCGTGTTGAGCCTATTTGTAGGCATCAAAGCCGCTTGGTCTTTAGGCGTGGCTCCTTTCTTGATAGTAGAAGCAGTAAAGCTTATGTTAGTAGCAGCCTTTGTGCGCAGTTCATGGCGGGCGGGGCGTTAATCGCTGACAACATTGTTTTCGTAGGGGCAGGCCCCCGTGCCTGCCCTTACTTCCGTAAGGCTTTTGTACGAAATTTCTGAAGAAAAACAATAAAATCGAGCCATAATCAGTTCTTTTTATATACAGCCCATTGATTTAAAGAATCATTTTTAACACGGTTTTGTGTTGAAGAGGAATTCTATCGCTTTGAAATACATTAAGACTTCTACTATGCTACATCAAAGGGGTATAAGGATATACGACAAACATTAGGACAGTGTCCCGGGTTATTCCTAAATTTGAGGAGCATGACAAATGGATAACGAGCATATTTTTGGGGCAATGTCTGCAGGACTGATTGAAAGTATACAAGAGCAGAGTGGTGAAAAACCATTTTCACAGGATCTATTGTTGATTGAAGACGATAGTCTTTGTTTGTTTGCCGGGCATGAAATTCTATCCCGTTTAACTTCAGGAAAAATCGACACCGCTAAAACCGCGATTGAGGCTGCCCAAAAGCTTAAGCGCAATCGATATGATTTAGTGGTATCCGATCTGTGTTTAGCAGAGGGTAGTGGAATAGATCTTATTTCTGAGGCACAGACACAATCTTGGTCTAAAAATAAAAACACACCCTTTATAGCGGTGACGGCCTATCGCGATATGGATAAACACCAAGAGGCTTTAGCGGTAGGGTTTAAAGCGGTCATAACCAAACCGCTTACAGAAGAACAAGCAAAGCTATTTTTAGAGCATTATCTAGGGACTTATTCGTCTAAAGACAGTGCGCAAATAATAAAAAGACCCATGATTGATTTGAAATTGGGTATGGATCGGATCGGTGTGCAGAGCGAGGAAAAGGCTATTTACGCCTTAGAATTATTGATAGCATCGCTACCAGAAGATTTATCTGCGCTAAAAAATGCACAAGACAAACGCGATCGCTTGGGTATGAGTGAAATTTTGCATAAGCTCATAGGGGCTTTAAATTATAGTGGCGCACCCGCATTGGAAAAAGCGGTTCAAGATTTACAGGCGGCATTAAAGACGGGGGGATCGTCGATTATATCCGCAGGAATTCAGGGCATTTGCGAACAAGCCAAGCTACTCAGAGTCGCTTACTATGATTTGCTATTGAGCGACAATTATCTTTGCCGGTCAACGACAATTAAGATTGCCGGTTAGGAGGCATTGCCGTATCCTGCTCTGTACTATTAAAAAACAGAAGGAAAGAGG
>VFJT01000201.1 GCA_009885935.1 Gammaproteobacteria bacterium | reverse complement strand
CGACGATTTCTTCTAAAATATCTTCTATGGTGATTAATCCAGAAACGCCGCCATATTCATCGACGACGATGGCCATATGATTGTATTCCATGCGAAATTCTCGTAACAACACATCCACGCGTTTACTTTCGGGAATAAAAATGGCTTTACGCAACAGGCTGTCTATTTGAATAGCGTGACTAGAGCCTTCTTTTTTGAGATCGTAGTTCAACAGATCTTTTGCCAATAATATGCCTATCACTTCATCGCGATTTTCGCCAATCACTGGAAAGCGTGAATGTCCTGATTCAGTGATACGCGGTAAAAATTCATCGACGGTTTCATCAATTTCGACTACAACCATTTGTGATCGTGGCACCATAATGTCGCGTGCTTGTAATTCTGAAACGGATAACACGCCTTCTATCATTTGCAAGGTATTGGTGGCGATAATACCGCGTTCGGTCGCATGGCGCAGCAACTCGGTCAATTCGTCTTTGTCATGAGGCTCTCTCAACAAAACATGGCTTAAACGCTCTAGCCAGCTTTTCTGCTGAGATTCTTCATTGTCAGGTTCATCATTCATAATGTCACTATTTCCTCATAAGGATTATTAAAACCAAGTTGTTGCAAAATTAGGATCTCAAAATTTTCCATAATAGCGGCATCTTTTTCTGTTTCGTGATCATAACCCAGCAAATGTAATGTGGCGTGTACCGTTAAATGTGCAGTATGCTCAAGAATTGATTTTTTCTGTTCTTCAGCTTCTTTAAGGATAACGGGTGCGCAGAGAATGATATCACCTAGCCCCACTTGTTCTTCGTTCACAAATTCATCATCATCGCCGTCTAAAAAATTCAAGTCAGCAAAAGGATCGTCATAATAAAAGGATAACACATTGGTGGCAGAATCTTTATGACGATAACTGGCATTGAGGCTTTTACCTTCTTCAGCATCGACGATACGCACAGTAATTTCCCAGGCAGGGTGTTGCTGCAACGCTTCGCCATGGGCCATAGTATAGCGTAAAGTTTCTAAACACCAAAGATTAAATTGACCCTCATCTGCTAGTGCTAAAGTAGTGTCGCTGGTTTGTAACGTTAAATCAAGGTGTGGCGCTTTTATCATACGCTGTGATCATCATCATATTGTTCATAAGCACGAATGACTTTTTGTACTATAGGGTGACGCACGGCATCTTTGGCCTCAAAATAAGTAAAATGGATGTCATCTACAGATTTCAAAACTTCAATGGCATGAATTAACCCAGAGGGTACGGGGCGCGGCAAGTCAATTTGCGTAATATCTCCTGTAACCACGGCGATAGAGCCAAAGCCTATACGGGTTAAAAACATTTTCATTTGCTCACGAGTGGTGTTTTGTCCTTCATCTAAAATGATAAAAGCATT
>VFJT01000068.1 GCA_009885935.1 Gammaproteobacteria bacterium | reverse complement strand
GTTTATTATCGGTGATCGTTAAAAAATAACTGCGTTACACTTTAGTAAGGAATGAGACAAAAGCGATGATTGTTATAAAGGGACAATCCTCTGTAGCTGCCCTAACGGCACTAAGAGAGAGCCTTTACACTGTAGCGTAGCAGAAAGTAAGTCATTCAATTCGGCAACGCCTTATACGTTTTATCTTCCTCAGAATACATAAAAATTTGCCCGCTTTCTATGTCAAAAAACCATAAATGCAAAGCTAATTCTTGTTTTGCGATCTTATCTTTTATCCACGGAAAAGTTAAACAATTGCGGTAAGATTGTTGCAGGGCTTGTTTGGCGCAATCGTCGACGTTACAATGCTTAGCATCATCGGGCTGTATTAAATTAACCCAATTTGAAATGAAATCGTTTTTTCCTACGCTGTGATCACCCATCAAGGCTTGTATGCCGCCGCATTGGCTATGCCCCAACAAAATTAAGTGATCCACTTTCAAAAAACAAACGCCAAACTCTAAGGCAGCACTGGTACCATGATGCGCTTCATCGCGCTCATAGGGTGGCACAATATTGGCCACATTGCGCACTACAAATAAATCGCCGGGATCGCATTGTAAGATCAACGCCGGATCCACTCTAGAATCGCAACAAGCGACAATCATGATTTTCGGATTTTGACCATAACGTGACAAATAGCGCATCACCGATAAATCGCCTTTAGCGTATTTTTCTCTAAAGTTATGATAACCATTTAGTATTTTTTCTAAGCTATTTTCCATGCTAATGACGCCTCGCTGTAATTATGGTACATTAGAACAAAGTAATAGCACATCGTCAACTAAGGTAAGAATGGGCAACACTGTCACCACACCACTCCCTCTATTCGACTCCATCGATCGCCTAGGCAAGCAAAACTTTTCTAATGCCTTAGGAGCCAGTTATTGTTTGGAAGATATACAAAGAGCGACTGTTTTTTTGACCGCCTATAAAGGCAGTTTAGGCACCTTTAACTCTTACCGCCGTGAAGTCGAGCGTTTATTGCATTGGTCGGCACTCTACTGTAAAAAACCCGTCCGGCAATTACGCCGCGAGGATATGCTGGAATACGTCGCATTTTGCCAAAACCCGCCACAACATTGGATAGGTTACAGCAAACCCGCTCGTTTCATAGAACAAGAAGGCGCACGTATCCCCAACCCAGAATGGCGACCCTTTGTAGTCACTGTGTCTAAAGCGGCAAGGCGTAAAGGGGCGGAATTGGACAGCAAGCAATTTAAACTTTCCTCCGGTTCTTTGCGCGAATTAATGGCTATTTTAAGCAGTTTTTTTAGCTATTTGGTTCAAGAAGGCTATGCTGACATCAATCCCGTTGCCCTCATTCGGCAAAAAAATCAATTGATACGCTCTTTTCAAAGCAAAACTAAAATTCGCCGTTTGTCTGAACTACAATGGCAATATGTAATCGAAACGGCACGCAAACTAGCCGACAATGATGCTGTACACCACGAGCGCAGCTTATTCATCATGTCTGCTTTGTATTCTATGTATTTGCGCATCTCGGAGCTTGCCGCTAGCAAGCGTTGGATGCCCAAAATGAATGATTTTGCCCGCGATGGCGATGGCAACTGGTGGTTTACGACTGTAGGTAAAGGCAACAAGGAGCGGCAAATTGCCGTGAGTGAATCCATGTTAGAGGCCTTAAAACGTTGGCGCAAATATTTGGGTTTAGCCTTATGGCCCTCTGTGGCAGATTATACGCCCCTATTGCCGCGCACCAAAGGGCAAGGCCCGATTACCAGCACCAATTACATACGCCAAATTGTGCAATTTTGTTTTGACAGCGCCATAACACAGCTACACCTAGATGGTTTTGCCGAAGAAGCAGAATTGTTAAACGAAGCCACGGTGCATTGGTTGCGACATACCGGTATTTCCGATGATGTTAAAATACGGCCGCGTGAACACGTGCGCGACGATGCCGGCCATAGCTCAGGCGCTATTACCGATCGCTACATCGATGTAGAATTACGCGAACGGCATTTGTCAGCCAGAAAAAAAGTTATTTTCGAGGAAGATTAATAGTATGGTGTTAAGTGTAGGATTGATGAGCGGCACTTCTATGGATGGCATCGATGTTGCCTTATTAGAAACCGATGGCCAGTATCATATTGCTGAAAAAGGTCACTTGACCTACCCTTACGAGGCTGATTTTCAAATAGCCCTGAAAGCCGCCGAATACAGCGTGCGTAAGCACAAAGGAGATCTTCAACAAAGCGCTCAGCATTTTAATGCGGATGTCACAGAATACTTAACAACATTGCAGCATCCCCTTAGCGATTACTATGCCCGCCTATCTTTAGATGCGGTTATCGCCCAATCGACGCAATTGCATATTAACGCCGTCCTACAATTATTACAGCAACAATGCCTTAAGGCTCGCGATATTAAAGTAATAGGCTACCATGGACAGACCTTATACCATCAACCACAGCGACAATGTTCTATTATTATAGGTGATGGCCAAGCCTTGGCGAATGCTTTAAGTATTCCCGTTGTCTATCAATTCCGTGCCAACGATATAGCCGCCGGTGGTCAAGGCGCTCCCTTTGCACCTATTTACCACTGGGCCTTAGCAAAACGCGATGGCCTAATACCGTGTGTAGTCTTAAATTGCGGCGGCATTGCCAACGCTACACTCATTGCCAATGACGATGTGACGCGATTAATCGCCTTGGATACGGGCCCGGGTAATGCCTTAATCGATGCTTTTGTGCGCCAAAAAACGCAGGGCAAAGAAAATAGAGATTTAGATGGCCGTTATGGTTTAACCGGCACGGTCAATAACACGTTGTTACAACAGTTATATACAGAGAGCCTGCAGGGCGATAAAGCCGATTTTTTCAGCAAAGCCTCGCCTAAATCGCTGGACAGTGGTGATTTTAAATGGCCTGCTGCGCTAGAAGAATTATCGCTAGCCGATGCTTGCCGCACTTTAGAAGCATTTACTGCCGACAGCATTATTAAAAGCTTAATGCACACAAACGCCCCTTTACCGAATAAATGGATCGTGGCTGGCGGCGGCTGGCATAATCCGGTCATACTGCAAGAATTCAAAACGCGCTTAGCCGAACATTATCCAGACGCGGTCGTTAAAACAGCAGATGATGTAGGTTGGCGTGCCGATACCCTAGAAGCACAGATCTTTGCTTATCTAGCCGTACGCCATTTACAAAAATTGCCTTTTAGTTTTCCGGGCACGACGGGCGTACCCAAGCCTTTGAGTGGCGGGGTCTATTGTCGGCCAAAGGAATGACTACACCCCTCTTTTCGTACTATTAAATTGCACGGTAATTTGTTTAGCACGGAGCTCGTCATTGCGAGGAGCGTAGCGACGCGGCAATCCAGGAAAATGTTCGGTTATAAAAATGAACATTCTGTATAATTACTCTGTCGTTTTTATCACTTTAAACGCCGGCTCAGCTGCTTCTAAAAAAAGCTCCATGTCTTTGTCAGCGAATGGAGGATAAATTCGTTCATGGTTAATAAATAATTTTATCTCTTTTGCTTCTTCTTTTGTTTTAACAATACGTTGATCCCAACCCTCAGCATACAGTGCGCCCCATGATCCTAAATCAAGGCTAGTCACATATTTGGGTTGTTCATACATCAATAGCTCTTTACCAAATAGATCTGCCACTGCATTATTACCGGCAAATCGCCCTTGAGGCATAGCATGTTGACAAGAAAGCAGTGCGCTATGCACGCCATCCGTTGTTGCTGCGGCAACGTCTCCTGCTGCAAAACAGTTATCCACTCCCTGCACGCGTAAAAATCTATCCACAGGTAAACGCCCTAGAGAATCGAGTTCCAATTCAAATTGCATCGTGAGTGCATTTGATTTCATACCACCCGCCCAAACTACTGTTTGCGTTTTAATAATATCGCCCGTATTCAGAACAATATGATCTTTGGCTATAGTTGCCACCTCAACATTCGAAATGGTTTCAATATCCATATCTTTAAAAGCGCTGCTAATAGCACCCTGCATTTCTGGGCTAAACCGGCTAGCCAGTTTGGAACGGTCAATCACAATTACTCTCGCTTTACCCTCCGCTTGTAAGCTATTTAATCTATCTCGCAATTCAGTTGCAATTTCAATGCCGGTAAAACTTCCACCTATAACAACGACTGTAGGATGATCCTCACTATTTTTTAGAATAGCAAGATGATTTTGTAATTGTTTGGCGGCTTCATAGGTATCCACATTAAATGCATATTTTTTTAAGCCTGGAATGTCTGGCACATTAAGATAACTGCCGGCGGCTAAGATTAACCTATCATATGAGTATGACATTTCTGTATGTAACAGAACTTGCTGTGCAGTAGGATCGATTGCAGCGACTTCGCCGATAACCAAATGGATGCCCAGCGGTTCTAAAAGCGCTGCGAGACTTATACGTGTTGCCTCTAAATCATTTTCATAATAACGTGGGCGCAATCCATGATAAGGATCCTTACTGATCAGTGTTATAGCCACTTTTTCTTCCAAGCCCTCTAATTTTGCTAAGCGCATTGCACTAAAAGCCGCCCATAATCCTGCAAAACCACCGCCAATGATAATTACTTTTTTCATGACTCCAACCTCTCTTTTGTTAACTTTTCTTCAGAACATGTAGAATGTTCCCTTCTATCGTATTGATAAGCTCTTTAAATATCAATTTTTCAGCCGTCGATAATCCTGATTCTAATGAAGCTGACTCTTTTTTTAAAATCTCTTCTACTTTCTGTAACATCGTCCGACCTTTTGGGGTTAATACAATTGTATAGGCCCGTTTATCACTTAATAGCTTTTCCTTATATATCAAGGACTTTTGCTCTAATTGTTCCAATGTCCTGGTTAAGTGTGCACGATCAATGCCCATAGAAGCCAACAAGTGTTGCTGTGTGCAGGGCATCGGTAAAAAATTGAATCTGGCGATAACCTTCCACTGCGTGCGATTTAAATGCAATGGCTCCATATATTTATCAATGAGTTGCTCATTTGCTTTGACTACAGAAAAAAGGCGATAGCAAAGTAAGTGGCTTAAATCAACCGTCATGGGTTTCATCCTTCTTAAATTAAGATATGTATAATTGTATCATACAATTGTTGTATATTGCAACTATTTTGTTGTGAAATTAGCTAATATCACTAAAATCTAATTTGGCTAGGATTGCTATACTGTTATATTGCTCGTCAAACCAATAAAATAGTGATTTGACGAGAATACGATGACTAAATTCATAGGCCGCAAGCGCGAGTTGGCTAAATTACGTGGTTTATTGAAGAAAGTATTGAGCGACAATTATCTTTGCCGGTCAGCGACAATTAAGATTGCCGGTTAGGGGGCATTACCGTATCCTGGTCTGTACTATTAAAAAACAGAAGGAAAGAGGTAATG
>VFJT01000117.1 GCA_009885935.1 Gammaproteobacteria bacterium | reverse complement strand
TAGGCGCTGACACCGACAATGCTCATCGGCCAGCATAATTTGTTGTTTTTTACACAAAAGTAGACCGAAAATAAGCTGAATATCACGGCAATGATTTCTGTTATGGACATGATTAACCTTCTTGAAATAATTGAAAACACATTAATTGGTCTTATAGCAGGTTTATGGTCAAAATGATAGTCTATTCATATTCCTTACCCCGTCACGCGACCCCTCCGTCGTGCTCGTGCCTGCGCGCGGCCGGATACCTCTGTCGCGTGCCACCCGTCCATAACTATTGCGAGCTTAAATCCAACGCCATCGTTGCAGATTTGTGTCAAACCGTAAGCAGCATGGATTTCATACCTTTATACATAAGTCTCTGTGGGCCGTCATTGCGAGGAGACCGTTTCACAGATCTGATACGAAAACACAGGATAAGTAACGGTTGACAGAAGCAATCCAGGAGATCTTGAGAAATAAAAAGAGCGGCTATTTACAGAAGAATTAAAAAGAAGCGTATCTTTATACGGGTTGAGATTAAAAATGTATTCCATATAAAGGTATGCTTCTTTTTAATTACCGTGATAAAATAGATACATTCTTATTTTTTAAGATCTCCTGGATTGCTTCGTCAACCGTTACTAGCGTTGCTTATTCGCGCAAGAAGTGTGAAACGGTTTCCTCGCAATGACGGCGTTCCAGATAGTTGCTTTGTATGGAATATGGAGAATAGATTTATGACAAATAGTAAAGAAGCGGATATCAGCTCAGCTGAAATGACGGCTTATTGGCGATCTTTGCATCCTAAGTTAAGTGGCGATACACTGAGTGTCAATTTGGCCAGCGCCGAGGGAATTCAGAAGGCAAAGATATTTGAAGAAAAATTTAAATATCCATTAGTTGGACGTAAAGTAAGCGTGCGTGCTGGATTTATGTTGCAGAAATCCATGGAGATTCTGTCTACAGGGCTATATGACTCCTGTGTTTCGTTAGGGTCTGGATTTTCTATGCTAACGTATATCCTTGCTGAAGAATTGAACCGCGATAATGATAGGCCTATTCAATTTATTGATTTGGATCTTCCGGAAATAGTTAAAGAAAGGAAGAGACGAGTTTCCAAGTTGATTATAGATAAAAACATATCTGCCGATGTTGTTTCAAAGATACAAAATGTTGAAATAGACATTGAAGCAATGCATGCAATGGAAGTTTCTTTTAAAAATGTTTTTCGAGATTGTAAAAGGCCATTATTTATTGTTGAAGGATTAATATATTTCTTAACTAATAATTGTGTCGAATGGCTCATGCAACAGATTACACGTTATGATCTATCGGCTGTTATTTTTGATTATTGGCCTGAAAATGGGGTGAACGAGAGTTTATGTTTTAGTAATGCCATCCAGGCTATGGCTGGATTTATGCCGGAAAATGTAAAGAGCTTTTGGAGTGATGAAGGAATTGCACGACTTTCTGGCTATTTTAAGCGGATTGAAAATTTAAAGATCAAAAATATCGAAAATGAAATGTCAGAAAAAATGCTGGATACTCCAAAATTTATAGACAGCAATACATTTTTCCCAGTTAAAATTTTTGTGGGTTTAGAGCCAAAGAACAGATGAATTCTTAAGTCAGTCAACGCTTTCAGGGGCCATCGTTAGCGGGACATTATTTACCTAAGTCACTGTATTTAAAAGAATTTTATAGAAAACAAGCATAAACTAAAAATGGTTTACTAAGCAAGTTTTTGTTTAGTAAACCATTTTTAGTTTACATTTGTTTAGTAACGAGAGTCTTACATAATCTACCCTATTGTATTTTAATGAAATTTTTTAAAGAGAACTCTCTTTGATGATTATGTGCGCAATAAATGAACGTTTCCGCAGTTTAGCGCTTGTATAAATAAAGAGAATGTCATATAATTAAACTATGCTAGCCAAGAGTGGGTTTGGGACACCGAGCCACAGTTTTTAAACCTTGGTTGGCTTTTTTTATGGAAATTTCTTGGAAAATGTAATTTTTTCAATAAGTTGAAAATGTGATAGATCCGTATGTTGTGATACAGTAGCGTTTTTCATGCTCCATTCTTCAAATGTCCCGCCCATTTTTTAATTACCTTGATAGCGGATATATTATGCGTAGTCTAGCCTAAGTATTAGGCCAATTGCTATTTTTCCTATGACTTTACCACTTATCCAGCCGATCCATCAAGTCTGGTCTAAAGGATAATGCCTCAACAGGAGGCTCTTCAACATGGGGTATACTGCGGCTACCATTACAGTCAATTCTAGTAATATGAAAACTTACATCGACTTTATTTGTCAGTGTTTCGGCAAGATTATCAATAAAATTTCGCAATGCGGGCATTTGCATATGTGCTTTAAAAGCAGGGTGGTTTGAAAACTTCTCAACCAGAGTAATCAATTGTGGATTATCAATATTCTGTAGCAATTCACAATACTCGCAGCCAGACTCTAAGCGTGTTTCTGCGTAGACTGTTTCATAGGCATCAATCAGCTTTTCCACCATTCCTGTTTTAGCAATTATTTTTACGTGTACAGTAATTTTTATTTGGTTTTCGTCTTGCATAGTCATCTATTATCTCCGTTAAATAAAATTCAGCCTAGTTTAACATATTATGGTATAATTTCACCTGAAAACAACCTTTTTAAAATGGCTCTTCCATGAAACAAAAATTGCTTGCCTATGCTAGATTAATGCGTTTACACAAACCAGTAGGGATTTTACTGCTGTTATGGCCGACTTGGTGGGCTTTGTGGTTAGCGGCATT
>VFJT01000212.1 GCA_009885935.1 Gammaproteobacteria bacterium | reverse complement strand
AGCTATTTTGCACACCTCTCAGCCCGCTGCGCCATTCGCCACGCTAGCATGGCCAATAGGGCCAGGCTCATTTGGGTTGCAGCCAACGGCAGCTGTGTTTTTTCATGCAGCAGGGTTATGAAGGCGCTGATTAGAGCACCGCCTGAAATTTGTAAGGTGCCATAAATTGCACCCGCAGAACCAGCAATATGGCCAAACGATTCTAAAGCACCGGCGCTGGCATTCTGGAAAGTTAATCCTGCGCCCATGCAAAACAAGGCCATAGGCAGCACAATAACCGCTACATTTAATACGCCAAAGCAGGCTATGCCCAGCATGATCGCAGCACCTGAGATCATCCCCACAATACCGGAAAACAACATTTTAGGGATACCATAACGGACCACACAATGGCTGTTGACGAAGCCACTGGCAAAAATACCCGCAGCATTTAACAATGCCAACCAACCAAATTGCACGGGTGATAAGTGTAAGGTGCTTTGTAATAAAAAGGGCGATGCTGTCATATACGCGATAATACCGCTATAGGCTATAGAGGCACAAAAAGCATTTCCCAAAAAAACAGGACTACTCAATAAGCGCCCATAATTATGGATTAGCTTTTTAAAATGAATCGCGTGTGGATCAGGTTTTGTGTGTGTTTCGGGCAAGGCAACCCATAACAGCGCCAATACAGTACTGGCATAAATAAAAATAACCACAAAACTGACGCGCCAAGAGCTGTAATCTTGAATATAGCCGCCTATAGCAGGTGCAACTGCCACCATAAACGAGGCAGCCATTCCCATTTGCCCGCCTAAACGCGACAAATAATGCCCCGAAACCAGATCGCGGATCAAAGAACGGCCTACTGAATTACAGGCGCCAGCGCCTAGGCCCTGTAATAAGCGCCCTAAAATTAAGATGTGAATATTCGGTGCTATACAACACAGAAGGCTACCAAAGACCGTCAGCCCCACACCGGTTAATAAGGGCCGCCTACGCCCCACGGCATCCGACCACGGGCCATAAAATAATTGCGATGCACCTAGACCCAATAGATAAACAGCAATGGTCATTTGCGCCGTGGCATGACTTACCGCAAAATCACGACTAATAGCGGGTAAAGACGGTAAATACAGATCTACGGCCAATTGCCCTAAGGTGGCAAACATAAACAACAGGATGAATAAGCGCCACGGCACTCTACCCGTTTCGTGAATTTCTTGTAGATTGTGACTTCGCATGACCAGTCTCGTTGTATTTAGGATAAGATTATAGCATGAAATCGCACCCTACAGCCCTTTACCTATAGCACTCATCTCTAGTATATTATAGCGGCTGTAACCATTTCTACACTACCACCATCCATGGAGGCATTTTGACTAAAATAGTACTAGCGCAATCCCTGTGGGATATGGTTCTAAATGGATTTTTGCCTTTCTTACCACAGCTCATCACAGCGATTCTGATAGTCGTCATAGGTTTGCCTGTGGCACGCACTTTACAAAAGAAATGTATTAAAAAAATACAGAATAATGTTGATCCCACCTTAAAGCGCTTTTTAATCAACCTCATTTATATACTTGCCGTAGTGGTCATAGGCATTAGCGCCTTAACGACCTTAGGCTTCGCCACCACCTCGCTATTAACTATACTCGGTGCAGCCAGCTTGGCCGTAGGCCTTGCCATGAAAGATTTTCTATCCAACATCGCCGCGGGTTTTGTCTTGATTTTTTTACGGCCTTTTAAGGTCGGCGATACCATCAGCGTGCAAAGTACTACGGGTACTGTAATAGAAATTAATTTGTTTGTTACCGTATTAAATACCCAAGGCAACGAAACGGTGTTTATTCCCAATAATCAACTGGTCACCAATTCTGTTACCAATTATACACACAATACGGTACGTCGTTTGGATATCAATATAGGCATAGCGTACGATGCCGATATCCAAAAAGCACGCGAAATTCTATTACAAGAAATGGCCGCCAACGAACAAACCCAAAGCAATCCCCCCCCCATGGTGGTGGTACAAAACCTAGGCGACAATGCAGTACAACTCATCGCCCGTTTGTGGGTGGAAAAAGATTACTATACACAAATCCAATATGATTTATTGGAGCGGTTTAAAATAAGCCTAGATGCAGCCAAGATTACCATCCCCTTCCCACAATTAACGGTGCATTTATCTAAAAATGAGGATAACCATGGAAAAGAATAAAGACATAACCCTAGAAGCCAATGCCGATTCTTACGATGACGCTTTATTCAAACCCGCCTTTCTAGACCAAGATTTTTTATTGGCT
>VFJT01000096.1 GCA_009885935.1 Gammaproteobacteria bacterium | reverse complement strand
ATTACCTCTTTCCTTCTGTTTTTTAATAGTACAGAGCAGGATACGGCAATGCCTCCTAACCGGCAATCTTAATTGTCGTTGACCGGCAAAGATAATTGTCGCTCAATACTAAATAATAAATAGTGATAATGGTCATAGATGCTCTTATCTATTTTCGGTTTACTGCCTTCACACAATCTTTCAAGGATCTCTAATTCTTCGTTTGAATCCACTAATTTTCGTGTATACGATTTTTCTTGAGTTTCTACTACACGCCAAGGGGTTATTTCTAAAGGATGGATATGAGAGGCCCCTTTACATTCTTGCCATAAGGTCATAATTTTCCTCTCATGGTATCAAGGTAAGAAACCACTTCTGCAAGGCCTGTAATTTTACGGATGTGTTGCAGGGGAGATTCATTAAAATAATGGTTATGGCTTTTAAGCCAAGCTTTTGCGGCTTCATCGTCTCCGCCTAAATTAGCCGATAGGCTACGGTACAGCCGGATTAGAAGTAGGGCTAACTCCCCTTCTTTTGATTGGGGGTTAATACTGCCTCCTTTCTGATATAGCCGGCTTAAAGTGGCCTGGCTGAAGCCTAGGGTATCTTCTAAGTCTTTACGGCTCAATTCATAGGTGTGCGCTAAGTTAGCCACAGCCTTCCATAAGACTATGCCACTAGAGATATTTTGTACAGAATGTGCGCTTTTCATAATCAACCCCGGGTTATCAAATGAAATTATAGCCTTCTTTTATTGCAAATGAAAATATTTAAGTCTCTGAGGGGCTAGAGGAACGTAGGCAAGAATTAGGGCTCCGCGCATAAAAAAATGTATACTGATCTGAGATCATAAAAAGCTCACTTTTACCAATGAGAGGAGGAAAACAGATGCGCTGGACGGCAGGTTGACATATTTCTAAAAATAGGGATAATAACGGTTGTAAAGAGCGGGAGCAAAAAAGCACGGTAGTAATATATTTAATACCGAACGGAAGTTTTAAATAAAGGAGTTGCCATGAATAGATCAGTACAAATTAGTTTAATTTTGAGCGCAGCCTTCTTATTGACATCCTGTGGCAAAGAAGCGGCGTTTAAATCCGTTATTAACAAGAAGCTGGAAGGAAATTATCGCTGTTTGAAATCAGTTAATTCCAGTCTAGGGGGATCTTCTGCTCCACATGTTTCAAATAAGGACGCACTGCGGCAGAATATGGCATTTATTGTGCGAACTAAGCAAGATGGACAATTAGAACCTCTTTCGAGCAGCGAAAAAAAAGATGCAGGGGCTTTAGATGCCTTAGTTAAAGTGGGACTTTTGAAAAAAACGCAAAAAACACAGCAAGCGTTAAATTGGTATGATCATCCCGTTGAGGGCAAATTCTATGAGATGGATTTATACAATTTAACCGATGCAGGCAAAGAAACGGTGAAGGGGAAGAACTTTTTGGGGAGTCCACGCCGCTTTTGTTATGCACATCCACAAGTAGATAAAATATTAAACTATATAGTAGAAGATTCGGGCGGGCATACAATGGCTAAAGTAAAATACAGCTATAAATATGCAGACGTGGCATCTTGGGCAAAAGAGGATGCGGTAAAAGCGGCCTTCCCTGAAATAGAAGAGACCCTGAATGAACCCGATGAAACGGATGAAACGATTCTTACTAAAGGGGCTAAGGGTTGGGATACGAATTTGTAGCCACAGCCTTCCATAAGACTATGCCTTCAGAAGGTATGCTTTATGACAAATAATGCTTTTTTTAGGGCCGCTCGAAGCGTCAAGAAAATAGTCCAAAACACCTAGAGCTACTGGATGCTTCAGTAGTATCTGGATCCGAATCTGGATCCGGATAAAATATCTCTATCTCCTCTTGGCCTTGTGCAGAGCTTTTGAGAATAGGAGTACTGTCTATCTTTTTAAATACATAGGTCATTGCGACTTCAAAAAACTCTTTAGAGTACTGATTGAAACTACACTCCTTGAGTTCTGGATAGGCATCCCTAGCTTTCTGAAGTGCTTCCTCAATGATCTCATGATAATGGATTGTAATCCGAGCATTCTCCATGATATGGTCTAAAGTGGTGGATATCACAATTTCCAACAGGCCTTGGTCATACGCTTGTTTAGTTTTAAGTAGAAAGTTTTTGAATTCTTCCACTGTATGGATTTCAGAAAATTCGCCAATAAAATCGTCGTTAATGTATATGTCGTTTAATGTTTCACCGGGAAGCATATCATAAAATTTAGGGCGTCGATTACAAAGTTTTCCAAAAAAATAAAGGCAGGTCTCTAAACTATTTTCATAAGAGAAAGGGGCTGCATTCCAGTTGGGTAGTTCGTCAGGAAGCCCTGCTATAGGCATCGTATGGGCGGAAGCTTCTTCTGCTCTTAATGTTGAGAATACATCAAAAAACTCAGCACTTAACTTAGCTTTTTTCCTAAATTTTTTGACTAAGGCGAAATTTTCATTTGTCAAAAGAACACCTTCTTTCTTTATTTTTCTTTCAACGCTAATTATTTCATGCTCAAATTTTTTTACGTTATCCTCCTCTGAATTCATCAAATTTATTTCGATCCCCCCGCCTTTTTTCGGCGATTCTTCAATGTGATCTTTAAAAGATGCTATAGTTTTTGCATTCTGCAGAACGCTATTTTCCAAATGAGCGAGACTATGCTCCCTAAAATAGATACGGTTATAATCTTTTAAAGAATCCATTAATCGTTTATAACGGAGATTGTATTTTTTTTCCGAAATATTGAGTTGGATTTCCTCCTCTAATTGGCTATATTTAGGGATTTCCTTAAAAACACAGGCCATGTTGTTAAACACTGCGTTGTCGAAAAAAATATTTTTCATACGTTGTTGATATAAAGAATATAAATCCGGGATTTCTGATAACCAATAAGACATGCAGCGGTCATATAAACACAAGTTTTCCAATAAATTTTCACGAGAATTTGCCTTTATTGCGCTACTTATCCTCCCTTTTCCACTTGCTGAGAGCAATGGTTTTTTGCTTAAGTCTAATTCAGTTCGTTTTGATGAAAAAAGTCCCAAAGTTGAGGGGTCTGCAAAAGAATTAATTCCCAAAATACTCCTAAGCTGCGAGTTAAATACGACGATTTCTGAATGGATTTCTAGGAAGCCACGATGTTCTGGGGGATAGTCTTTCAATTCTTCGGCGGCCTTAAGAGAAGGGGTTCTGTGTCTTCTTCTTTCCAATTCTTTTGATGCAGATTTATTTTTAAAGAATAGGCCTTTATTTTTTTGAGTTATTGAAGGAGAAGAACAAGGAGATGAAGAAGATGAAGAATATGAAGGAGAACAACGAGGTGAAGATGAAGATGAAGAATATGAAGGAGAATGAGGAGATGCGCTTTTATTCGAATAAAAAAGTGAAGATGAACCTGCACTTCCATATAAGGGAGACGATTTTAGTGTTCCACCTGCAGGACTAGCCGCAATGCCCTCGGGGCTGGATAAGGGACTTTGCCCAACTTTTTTTTGCCCTAAATCTAATTTGTACATTTTAATCCTCCATAAGGTATAATTTGAACCATACTCAAAATCGGGGAAACAGCCCATTTTTTAACCACGCCTTGTGTTTGCCCTAGGCTTTGCAGTACGATGGATCTCATTGAAAGTATAACATGAAATAACGACATGGCTATCATCGACCGGCGTGGTTTTCGCTCCAATGTGGGCATTATCATCGTCAATGCAGATAAAAAATTATTGTGGGCAAAAAGACGGGGACAAGAGGCGTGGCAATTTCCGCAAGGCGGCATGCACCCCGGGGAAAGCTTAGAACAAACCTTATTTCGCGAATTAGAGGAAGAAGTAGGGCTTAAAGAAGCCGATGTAGACATTATCAGTGTCACCGAGCGCTGGCTTTATTATCGTTTGCCACAGGATTTAATCCGTTATCATTCTAGACCCTTGTGTATAGGCCAGAAACAAAAATGGTTCTTGTTGAAGCTGTTGGCAGAGGATACGCACATTTGCCTAGAGCAACCCGGTCATAAAGCAGAATTCGACGATTGGTGTTGGGTCCCCTATTGGTATCCTATTAAGCATGTTATAGCCTTTAAAAAAAACGTATATATCAAAGCGCTGAAGAATTTTGAACCCTTTGTATTGGACGATAAATAATGTTAGCCGTATTGCGACAGATTGCCCAAGAAATCGATTTAGCAGGCGATTTGCCTAGTGCTTTGCGCATTGTCGCGCGTTGTGTGCGTGTAGCCATGCAGGTGCATTTATGTCGAATTTATTTGGTCGATCATAAACGCCAGCAATATGTGTTGATGGCTTTTGATAACAACGATAGTTTGCCCACACCCTCGCAATCAGTAGCATTGGATGAAGGTTTATTAGGATTAGTTGCGGAGCGTGTGGCGCCCGTAGCGCATTTAAATTTAACGGCAGCGGAAGGCGACAACAAAAAACTGGCTTTTTTAGGAGTGCCGATCGTCTATCATCGTCAAGTATTGGGTGTGATTGCTGTAGAAGAAGCCAATCACCGTATTTTTAGCGAGGATGAAGAAGCCTTTCTCGTTACCTTGGCCGCGCAACTAGCCGGAACGGTAGTGCATGCTAGAGATATGGGTTTTATTTTTCGTGCAGAAGTTACCCCCTTGGAAGCCACTTGTTTACAGGGGATCCCCGCTGTGGCAGGGGTTGTTATTGGACACGCGAAAGTCATTTATCCCCCGGCCGATTTAGATGCCATTCCCGATCGTCATATTACAGATGTTGCTGCAGAAACAAAACGCTTTAATGCAGCACTTGATTCGGCACGCTTATATATCATACAACTGCAACAGCGCTTAGAGCCCACCTTACCTAAGGAAGAACAATACCTTTTTTCTGCCTATTTGCAAGTTTTAAATAGCACTGAGTTAAAAGCAGATATTTGTACTGAAATTGCAGCGGGGCAATGGGCTGAAGGCGCCTTACGACGGGTTATCAAAAAACATGTGCTGCAATTTTCAGGTATGACAGATCATTATTTAAAAGAACGTGCTGAAGATATTTTGGCTCTAGGGCAGCGAGTACTATACCATTTACAAGAAAAAACTGAAGAGCCCATAACTTACCCACAGAAAACCATTTTAATCGGTGAAAAATTAACGGCAGCGGACTTAGCGAATGTGCCGACGGGCTTGTTGTGTGGGGTGGTTTCTTACAGTGGCTCGGGGAATTCGCATGTGGCTATTTTAGCGCGCGCACTCAATGTGCCAACCATCATGAGTGCGGCCGGTTTAGCGGTGGCTGAATTGGAAGGCAAATTGATGGTGCTGGATGGTTATCATGGCTGTTTGTATGTAGAACCTTCTCCTAAATTATTGCAAAAGTATACGCTGTGGGCGGAAGAAGAAAGACAACTCGATAAAAAACTGCAAGCTTTACGCCATCTACCGAGCGAAACATCCGACGGTCGTCAAGTGACTTTATTATTGAATGCGAGTTTAGAATCAGACGCTGCTTTGGCTTTAACGGTAGCGGCGTCCGGTGTAGGTTTGTTTCGCACAGAAATTTCTTTTATGAATAAACCACAATTTCCGACTGAAACGGAGCAGCGAAATTTATACAATCAAATATTGCGGGCTTTTGCACCACGACCCGTGACGATGCGCACATTAGATATCGGTGGCGATAAAGCCTTGCCCTATTTGCCCACGCGTGAAGATAATCCTTTTTTAGGCTGGCGCGGAATTCGTTTTACCCTAGATCATCCCGATATTTTTTTAATGCAATTACGCGCCATGTTAAGTGCCAGTGACGGTTTGCATAATTTGCACATTATGCTGCCCATGGTCACCAGCGTAGAAGAAGTGGATGAAGCCATGCAACTATTGCGACGTGCTTATGCGGAAGTGAATGAACAAGGATTCAACATCACCATGCCTAAAGTGGGGGTGATGTTGGAAGTGCCCGCAGCTATTTATCAGATAGAAGCGCTAGCCAAACGAGTGGACTTTTTCTCTGTAGGGTCTAACGATTTAGCACAATATATTTTGGCTGTCGATAGAAACAATGCGCGCGTTTGCGATCGCTTTGATACGCTGCATCCCGCTGTATTGCGAGTCTTGCATGATGCGGTCGAAAAAGCGCACGCTTGTCATAAGCCCATTAGTTTATGTGGCGAAATGGCCAGTGATGCGGTGGCAGCGGTATTATTGCTGGGCTTGGGTTTTGATCAATTGAGCATGAATGCGGGTATTTTGTTGCGTATTAAGTGGATTATCCGTACTATACCCTACGAACAGGCTAAAGAATTGGTGCAACATATTTTATTGTTTGACGATGCGGCGTTGATCCGCAGAGAAGTTGAAAAAATGTTGGATGATGCAGGTTTAGGCGGACTCATTCGAGCAGGACGAAAATGATAAAGAAAAACATAGAACACAGCCATCAGGCAAAAGACATTGAGCAGCGCTTGTCGGTCCGGCCTAAACGCAATTATCTACGTGATTGGATCTACGGTGGCATCGATGGCGCAGTGACTACCTTTGCCATAGTCTCTGGCGTTAAAGGGGCGCATTTGGCAACCAATATTATTCTTATCCTAGGTTTTGCCAATGTGATTGCCGATGGCTTCTCTATGGCAGCGGCAAATTATTTAGGTACACGTTCAGAACAAGAGGAATATGATTATTATGAACGCTATGAACGCCAGCAAGTTAAACGTGTTCCGCAGGGGGAAGCAGAAGAAGTACGACAAATCTATAGGCAAAAAGGTTTTTCTGGCGTTGTTTTGGAAAAAACAGTAGAATTAATCATTGCCGATGAAGATCGTTGGGTTGAAACGATGATGCAGGAAGAGTATGGCTTAAGCCGTTCATTGCGATCGCCGTGGAAATCCGCTTGGGCTACATTCGTATCGTTTATGTTATGCGGTTTATGTCCGTTATTGCCTTTTTTGTTTGGTGTGTCCAATCCCTTTCTTTGGTCTACAGTGTCGGTAGGCATTGTTTTTCTAGGGGTAGGCGCACTGAAGAGTTTAGTCTCCATTGAGCCCATGTATAAATCGGCTTTATTAACGTTGATGGTAGGTTCTGTGGCGGCGGCATTGGCTTATGGTGTAGGCGCATTGTTACATCTGTTGGGGGCGACAACATGATAGAACTTATTGCTATTTACGTTGTAACGGGCGCATTGGTGGGCGTAACAGCCGGATTGTTGGGTTTAGGTGGCGCGATTATAGTCGTGCCTTTTTTAGTGTGGCAATTGCCACAGGTGGGGGTGTCTGCACACCAGCTTATGCATGTTGCAGTGGCTACCTCTTTAGGCTTAGTGGTGTGTTCGGCATTGGTATCGGGTTGGAATCACCACCGCTATGGCAATGTGCACTGGCCAGTGGTGCACAAAATGTTAGTGGGTCTTATTATCGGCGCCTTGCTGGGAACTTTTATTGCGAGGCTCATCCCCAGTGCTGCATTACAATTGTTTTTTGGTTTTTTTGTATTGATCGTGTCTAGTCGCATGGCTTTTCCTAAGAAACAAGTAGAGAGTAGAAGCTTGCCTGAAGGGGCGCAATTGAATAGTGTTAGTGCCACTATTGGCGTTTTATGCATTTTATTGGGGGTGTCCGGCGGTAGTTTATTGGTACCTTATTTTAATCGCTGTAACTTACCCTTGCGCAATGCTATTGCCACAGCATCCGTGTGTACTTTTCCGGTGGCATTAACGGGTGTCATCGTGCTGATGTTCTTTGCCCCCGATAATTTAATCATGCCTAAACACAGCATCGGTTATGTGTATTTACCTGCGTTGTTGGGTTTAGTATTACCGTGTATTGCTTTGGTTCCAGTGGGGGTTCGCTTGGCGATGCGCTTGGAAGTGAAGCTTACCCGCCGTATTTTTGCAACGGTTTTATTCCTTATCGCTATTGATATGATCTATGAAGCGGGCAAGGCATTATGGCCTCTTTGGCAAGGATAATATAATGATACAGTATCCACAAATCGATCCGATTGCATTACACCTAGGGCCTTTAGCGATACGGTGGTATGGCCTAATGTATTTGCTGGGTATTACTCTAGGCTGGTGGTTGCTGCATAGACGTTGCCGTGATAAAGGCTATGGTTTTTCTAAAGAAGAAGTATCGGATCTTATTTTTTATGCGGCCTTGGGTGTGGTCATTGGCGGTCGTTTAGGCTATGTTTTATTTTACGACACAGCGCTGATTTGGCAAACGCCCTTGGATATATTAAAAGTGTGGCAAGGCGGCATGTCATTTCATGGCGGTCTTTTAGGGGTGTTAGCGGCCTCTTGGTTATTTAGCCGTAAATATCACAAAGCCTTTATGGCAACGATGGATTTTATTGCACCGGTGGTGCCACTAGGCTTAGCCTTCGGCCGATTAGGTAATTTTATCAATGGAGAATTATGGGGCAGAGTGACCAACGTGCCTTGGGGCATGATTTTTCCTACGGGCGGGCCCTTTATACGCCACCCATCGCAATTATATGAATTTCTATTAGAAGGGGTAGCCTTATTTGGCTTATTGTGGTGGTATTCCAGTCGTAAACCGCCGCGCATGGCGGTGTCGGCTTTGTTTTGTTTAGGCTATGGTACGGCGCGTATTTTTTGTGAATTTTTCCGCATGCCGGATGTGCAAATAGGATTTATCGCTTTTGACTGGCTGACTATGGGACAATTGTTGTCATTACCTATGATTGTTTTAGGTGTTATTTTGTGGGTTTGCGCGCATAAAAAAGAGGATCAAACAACATGAAACAATATTTGGATTTTCTGCGACATATTTTGAAACACGGTGCTGCGCGTACGGATCGCACTGGCGTAGGTACGCAAAGTGTTTTTTCATATCAGATGCGGTTTGATTTGAATGAAGGATTTCCTTTGGTGACGACGAAGAAAGTACATGTACGCAGCATCATTCATGAATTATTTTGGTTTTTACAAGGACAAACCAATATTCAATACTTGCAGGACAACAAGGTCAGCATTTGGGATGAATGGGCCGATGACAACGGCGACCTAGGACCCGTTTATGGCAAGCAATGGCGAGCTTGGCAGGCGAGTGATGGCCGTGTCATCGATCAAATCGCTAATGTGATGAATGCTATCCGCCATGACCCGCATTCACGGCGTTTAATTGTCAGCGCGTGGAATGTGGGCGATCTGCCCCATATGCGCTTACAACCCTGCCATATTTTATTTCAATTTTATGTGCACAATAAACGCTTGTCCTGTTGTTTATACCAGCGCTCTGCCGATGCCTTTTTAGGCGTGCCGTTTAATATTGCTTCTTATGCCTTGTTAACGCATTTAATGGCGGCGCAATGCGATTTAGACGTAGGTGAATTTATTTGGACTGGCGGCGATTGTCATATTTATCAAAACCATATGGAACAAGTAGAATTACAATTATCCCGTGAGCCTCATCCACTACCAAAATTAATTTTAGCCAGGCGCCCGGGGGCTATAGACGATTATGTGTATGACGATATCATTATTACCGATTATGTTTGCCATCCGGGAATTAAGGCACCGGTAGCGGTGTAGAACGCGTGAACTATTGACTGTGGTTAGATCTAGAGCGTAGCTGTTATAGTTCAACGCTGGCCGGGTCCTGGCAACGGTGATACCCCGTCGTGCTCGTGCCTGCGCCGCCGGGGACCCCTCACCGTGCCACCCAGCCATGACTATTGCGCTTTAACTCAGCTAATCCTATCTCTTTATAATGTACCTTTGTACCATGTACTCGATGCAGAGTACGATAGTGATGGCTGGGTGACCCGCGACAGGGGCCCCCGACGGCGCAGGCACGAGTACGGCGGGGAGGTCGCGGGTCAGGACCCGGCCAGCACTGAACAATAATGACTACGCCCTAGGTTTAACCGCAAGCAAAAGCAGAGATTACCGTTCTAAAAAATTTTATAAATATGCATAAATAAATTTAAATTCCCACATTGATCCCCCCCACCGTTTATGGGATAATCGATTTTGACCCACCTGAAGTTACATTAAAACCATGACAGTAAAAGAACACACGCAAAAAAGCTACGAAACTAAAAAATCCAACAAATTGGATGATTTAAAAGTACCTCCTCATTCTATAGAAGCAGAGCAATCGGTGTTGGGTGGCTTATTGCTCGACAACAGTGCTTGGGAAGGAGTATCCGAATTATTGACCGAGCGCGATTTTTATCGCAGCGAACACAAGATTATTTTTCAGGCAGCGGCTGGTTTATTATCACAAGGCAAAGCGCTCGACGTGCTCACGCTGGCAGAAACTTTAAAAACCAATAATGAGTTGGACGGCATAGGTAGCGACATTTATCTTTTTGAGTTGTCAAAGAACACGCCCAGTATCGCCAATATCGCTGCCTATGCGGAAATTGTGCGTGAGCGCTCTATCTTAAGGCAAATGATTGCTGCCGCCTCAGAAATTGCTAATATGGCCTATCAACCCGCAGGGCGTTTGGCTACGGAGTTATTAGATAATGCCGAGCAAAAAGTGTTTCAAATTGCAGAGCAAAGCAGCAGGGGTCAGGGCCCGCAACCTATACGTCCGTTGGCCATACAGGCGTTAAAAAATATTGATGAACGTTACCGTAATCCATCGGCAGTCACGGGGACGCCTACAGGATTTCTGGATTTAGATAATTTAACTTCAGGCTTGCAACCAGCTGATCTCGTGATCCTTGCGGGTCGTCCTAGTATGGGTAAAACCATGTTGGGTATTAACATCGCTGAGCATGTAGCTTTAGACACCAAAAAACCGGTGTTAATTTTCAGCATGGAAATGCCTGCGGACGCGATCGTCATGCGCATGATATCGTCCTTGGGGCGTATAGACCAGCAAGCGGTGCGCAGTGGTCAATTGAGTAAAGAAGATTGGCCGCGTATAGGCTCTACGATCAATCTTATTGCCGAAGCCCCTATTTTTATAGACGATACACCCGCATTGACGCCGGGAGAATTGCGTTCACGGGCGCGGCGTGTTGCGCGCGAACAAAAAGGCTTGCAATTAATTGTTGTCGATTATCTACAATTGATGCGGGTGAATGACGATCCCGAAAACCGTACTGCGGAGATATCTGAAATTTCACGATCTTTAAAAGCTTTGGCTAAAGAATTGCATGTGCCTATTGTTGCTCTATCGCAATTAAATCGTGGCTTAGAACAGCGTGCTGATAAAAGGCCGATGATGTCAGATTTAAGAGAATGTGTAACAGGTGAAACTCTAGTGAATTTAGCCGATGGTCGCCGAATACCTATCGCACAATTGGTTGGACAGGAAATCGATGTTATTGCAGTAAATGAGCATAAGAAATTGGTAAATGCACGATGTGATAAAATTTGGTCAGTCGGAAATAAACAAGTTTATAAGATTGGTTTTTCCAGTGGAAAAACATTAAGAGCAACGAAAGAACATCGTATTATGACTTTTAAAGGTTGGATGACCATTAATGATTTAGAGATTAATGATCGCATCGCAACAGCACGTGTTTTACCTGAGCCCAGGGTGAAAAATATATGGTCTGAACATCAGTTAATTTTATTGGCACACATGATGGGTGATGGTAGCTATCTAAAGCACCAACCTATGCGTTATACAACGTGCAGTGAAGAAAATAGTTCAGCCGTTAAAATGGCAGCAGAACTGGGTTTTGGCATGACGGTTAAAAAATATGAGAGTGGGCGTTCTTGGCATCAATTGGTGCTAAGTGGGAATGGGACACGTTGGCAGCCAGCAGGTGTTAATAAATGGCTACGAGAACTGAATGTTTTTAATCAACGTTCGCATGAAAAACACGTGCCATCAGAGGTGTTTACATTATCGAATCAACAGATAGGTTTATTTCTAAAACACTTATGGGCAACGGATGGCTGTATTTTTGTTAAAAAAGAAAATGAGCGAGGTGCAGACGTTATACACTACAGCACAAATAGTATTTTATTAGCAAAAGATGTGACTTCATTATTACTACGCTTTGGGATTGTTGCGAGAATCAAAAAGACTCAAAAAGGAAACTATAGACCTGGATATTTAGTGGTAATTACAGGAGTGGAACAACAGAAAAAATTTATTTCTGAGATTGGCGCTTTCGGTCCTCGTGTTGTGCAAGCCGAAGCATTGCTGAAAAAAATAGTCTCCCGAAAAAGTAATACGAATGTGGATACTGTTCCGGTTGAGGTTTTTGAGGAAGTAAAAATGGTCATGAATGCTCGGGGCATTTCTCAACGTCAAATGGCAAATTTACGTGGAACCTCTTATGGTGGCACAAGCCATTTTAAATTTGAGCCTTCGCGCGCAGTACTTTCAAGTTATGCTAATTTATTGAATGATGACAATTTAAAACACCACGCCAACAATGATATTTTTTGGGATAAAATTGTCAGTATTGAACCAGATGGTGAAGAAGAAGTTTATGACTTAACTGTACCAGGCCTAGCTTGTTGGCTTGCTGATAGCATTGTGAGTCATAACTCCGGCGCCATAGAACAGGATGCGGATTTGATTATTTTTATTTATCGCGATGAAGTGTATCATCCCAATACCAGTGATGCGAAAAACGTCGCTGAAATCATTCTCGCCAAGCATCGTAATGGCCCTATAGGCAAAATCAGATTGAATTTTTGCGGCCCTTATGTGCGTTTCGATAATTTGGCACAACGTTATGTAGCGGAATCCTTAGAATGAATTCAGACATGATGATGACACTAGATGTGGCGGCGTTGCACCACAATATTTTAATGGTGAAAAAAACTGCCACACACAGCCGCATCATGGCGGTGGTGAAGGCCGATGCCTATGGCCACGGCTTGAAATATCTTTGGTCTTATTTGGCGTGCGATGTAGACGGCATGGCGGTAGCGCGCGTGAGCGAAGCGATTTATTTGCGTGAATTAGGATATCAAGGCATTGTATTGGTTTTATCGGGATTTGATGATGTCGATGATCTGCAGGCTATAGACGATTATCAACTGCAGACGGTGATTCATCATCCACGGCAAGTGGCGTTATTGACAAAAGCCACATTAAAACATCCCTTAACGGTGTGGCTAAAAATAGAAACGGGCATGCATCGTTTAGGATTAGCAGCGCCAGAAGTGGAGGAGGCTTATCGTCAGGTGAAAGCACATCCGCAAGTAGAACATATTATTTTGATGACGCATTTTGCCAGCTCCGAAAGTAAAGAGGCGACAATCACGGAAAAGCAAATAGATGCTTTCCAGCGTATTATAGCGCCTTATTCTGAGCCGTGTAGTTTGAGCAATTCTGCGGGTATATTGGCCTGGCCTAAGGCGCGCCAGCAATGGGTGCGACCGGGGCTCATGATGTACGGTGGCTCACCGTTTACTCCCGCTGAGAAAAAACCACACTTGAAACCGGTCATGCGTTTAACGGCACCCATTAAGGCT
>VFJT01000099.1 GCA_009885935.1 Gammaproteobacteria bacterium | reverse complement strand
GGAAAGAAAAAGCAAACAATACAGTGTTAATTACGCTATTCATTATACAGTTTATTTTTAATTTGGCCTGGTCACCCTTATTTTTTTATTTTCACCGTATCGATTGGGCTCTTGCAGATATAGCTGCACTTTGGCTTTCGTTACTCATTTTTATGATCGCCGCACGCCGTCACCACAGTATTTTTCTTTTATGTTTACCCTATCTTTTGTGGGTTAGTTTCGCTGCTTTCTTAAATTTTACTATTTATACGATGAATATAGGCTAATTAGAGACGATCGCGTCTAACCTAATGCTTAGATTTCTAATATAATTCGGATCTAAACCATCTTCAATATCCCAACACCACGACAATACAGCCTCTACAAAACACCAGTCTAAGATCCGCTGTTGTGCTACATCCAGAATCTTGGCAAACAAATCAATACGATGGTGTATTATATTCTCCACCGTATTCTCGGCTAATAGCTCCGGAATGGGATTACGAATAAATGCGGCGACCTCGTATGCAGCCTCGCCTATAACACCTTTAGGATCGATCACCAGCCAATCATCGCCATTGTGTAGGATATTGTCGTGGTGTAAATCCCCATGTAGCAATACGTCCTTGGCCGATGTTTGTAATAACCCATCGCGTAATTTCCTTGCTTTTTGCAGATAATTTTCCGGTATAGGCCAATCTTGGTCTAAGGCCATAAGCCAGTCTTTAATATGCGGAAATGTTTTATTCTTAGGGATAGGTGCTTGATGTAGACGTTTTAAACATTGACCCGTAATGTATACCGCTTCATTGTCTTTTTCTGGAAAATAAGACTTTAAGGAAACCCCTGAAACGGCACGTTCTAACAATAGCATACCATTGCTTTCTGCTAATATTTTTACGACACCAAAGCCCGCAAAGGCCTTCAGTGCTGCAGCTTCTCTTTGGAGTGCATCCTTATCAATCCCTAATTTCAAGGCTATAGCTTGCGCTCCTTGAAAACCGGACAATACATAATTGTAACTTAAATTCTCAAATGGCTTTAAAGCGGATAATCCATAGAGGGATTCCATCTGTGCAATCAGGCTAGGTAAATCAACTAACCATTGTTTTTCTACTAATTTCATAGCACCCTACTATCTTAATTTTTTGGTGAACCACCGGACCAGATCGTCATTAATCCTCATTCTTTTGATATAGCAAGAACCCACCGACCTGAGCATCCCACAAAATTTTGTATACCCCATTCTTAGCAAGCAAGTCGGCATGAGTCCCATCCTCCGCAATTTTGCCGTTATCAAATACAATGATGCGTTCCATATGCAGTAAGGTCGATAAACGATGCGCAATAACAATGGTGGTTTTATCTTGCATTAATTCCCATAGGCTTTGTTGTATGCCGCTTTCAGTGACAGAATCCAGCTGGGATGTGGCTTCATCTAAAATCAAGATAGGTGCGTTTTTTAAAATAGCGCGGGCAATTGCAATCCGTTGACGTTGCCCCCCAGAGAGTTTGACTCCGCGTTCTCCTACTAGAGACTCATAGCCTTGCGATAGCTTAATGATAAATTCGTGGGCATGGGCTTTTTTGGCAGCGGATATAACGTCTTCATCAGTCGCGTCGATACGTCCATAACGAATATTGTCCATCAAACTTCTATGAAACAAAGAGGGATCTTGCGGGATCATGGCGATGCTGGCACGCAGAGAATCCTGGGTAACGTCACGGATATCTTGATCATCAATTAAAATGGCACCAGCCGTAATATCGTAAAGTCGCAGAATCAAATTGACAAAGGTAGATTTTCCACCTCCTGAATACCCTACCAACCCTACCTTCTGCCCCGCTTTAATTTCGATGGATTTGCTCTGAAAAAGAGGTTCCGTGCCTGTGTAATGAAACTTGACATTGTCGAAGGTGATTTTGCCACGATGACATTTAAGAGTAACGGCGTCAGGTTTATCTTGAATTTCAAAAGGTGTCATTAATGACATCAAACTTTGCTTGCACCGACCAACCGCTTTATTGAACTCATCCACTTCTGACATGGCATACCACATCATATGGCCTGTTTCCATGGATAAACCTAGGATTAAAGCAAAATCTCCTATAGTCACTAGATTTTTGCTGTAAAGATAAACGAGAAAATAACACGAAAAACCCATCATGATAGCAATAAGCCCTCCTTGGATCGAGAGCATGATAAGGGAATAAAGATACGTTGCCGTATAGGCTTTTTGTTGCTTACCAAGAAATGGCGCCATTCTTGAATTTTCGTAAGCAATACGAGAAAAAATTCTGACATTGCTGTGATTAGATAAAGAATCAACCAGCTCACCCACAACAATCGATTCTGAAGAAGCCTGCGCATCAGAGAGCGAAACGAGCTTTTTCGACATAAAAATGCTTGCGCTTGCAAAGAGTATGAACCAGATAACCAAGATAAAACAAAAAATTGGATTTACAAAATAAGCCGTTATGATCGCAGTTAATAACAATGAGGCGCCTCTTAAAAAATTGCAGGCAACACTGCGTGTAAGCTGTTCAATACCATCGGCTAAATTGGTAATTTGTTTTGAGATTTTTCCCGATAAGTTGTCTTGGTAAAATTGATGCGATTTCCCAAGAGCATAATCCATCGATGCCCCAATAATGCGATTAATAATGACAGGGATAAATCTAGCACCAATATAAGTAAGTCCTCGCCAAGTGACATTATCAAATACGATAAAATTCACGACAATAAGGCTCGCTGGTAATATTAAGCTCGAGATATCCCCCCCCACTACGCTGGGTAGAAGATCGATGACTTGCTTAATAAGGATGCTATTAAATGGCCCCCAAAAGCCGGCAGCGATTGCAAGCAAAACATAAACCATGACGGCCGGTTTATATTCTCTCAAAAAATGCCATATGAATGGGAAGAGGGTTTTGGGTAATGTTTTCTCTTTGCCTATCACGATTTGTTTCTCCCATTGCGAGCGTCTAGTAAAACCCCTAGGAGCGCAGCACTCAAGGCATGTGCAAATTGCTCCAAAAGGCTACTTTTCCTTTTAGATCAAATGATTTCATATGCCCATCTTTCTAAGGTCAAAATTTACAGTTTACATTCAACTTAATATTGACATATTGTACCATAATATGCAATTATAAAATGTCCATCACACTACGGCAAAAACCACCATGAACATCACTTTTACTCCCTTAACTGAATCCCATTTTCCGTTGCTGCTGAAGTGGCTAGAAGCACCGCATGTTAAAACTTGGTGGGACCAAACTGTGCAATGGACTCCCGAGTTAATCCGAGAAAAATATACCGATTACGTTAAGGGGTGCAGGCTAGAAAACGGCATTGCTAAAATGATCAAAGCCTACATTATTTGCGTAAACAAAGTGCCTATCGGTTACATCCAAGTTTATAACGCCTATGACTTTGCACGTTCAAAACCGTTAACGGGGCTACCTTCAAGCCTTGCTGCCTTTGATGTCTTGATAGGCGAAAAAGCCTATTTAAAACAGGGTATCGGCTCAGAGGCTATCGCACAGTTTTTAAAAGAATATGGCACTTCATATACTCATGTCTTTGCTGATCCAAAGAATACTAACCTTGCCGCTATCAGGGCATATGAAAAAGCGGGTTTTAAAAAAATAAACCGGCTATCAGATGAGGTATGGATGGTCTTGGAACAACCCTTTATGAACATACACTTTGAAAAAGCCAACATAAGTCACATGGATATTAAAATAAAAATGTTGACAAAAGAAGATTGGAAAACATGGAAGCCATTTAGACTAGAAGCACTAGAAAACTCACCTGAAAATTTTGGCTCGTCTTATGAAGAAGAATTGGATTGGCCTGATTCAAATTTCAAAAACGCCTTAACCAAGAGTGATATATTTGGAGTGTTCATCGATAGTTCACTTGTCTCTTGCGCTGGATTTTATAGTTTACAG
>VFJT01000198.1 GCA_009885935.1 Gammaproteobacteria bacterium | reverse complement strand
TAAAAACCTTGTCAAGTGTTTTTAGAGAAAATTTTAAAATATTTTTGCCTACTCGCCCCGTCATTGTGAGGAGCGCAGCGACGATGCAATGATGGGGCGAGTAGTTACTATAAATCATGAGTAGTAATGATGCGAATGTAACTAATTTAGCGAACGAGATAGCAGAAAATTTAGCGAACGAGATAGCAGAAAAAGTTTTTCAGAATCTTCTGATGTATGCCAATAACTTCGGGATAGAGAATTCTGATTATAAGAAATTTCTTACTAGCGGTCAGAGCAACGAAAAAATAGTATTTACATATGATCCAATTTTTTTTCGCGTTCACGAGCAAGAATTTTCTGAGCAAAGCTCTCAAAGCAAAGGCTCTAGCTTTAAAGCGAAAAAGACATACCCCAAAGTAATAAATCCAAACCATCGTTTTGTAGGCTTCCCAGCATACCTTGATCCTGTTTATCTTAATCAGATTGTGATAAGCAAAGAAAACCCTATTTTAATGTCGGCGGAGTTGCAATTAATGCCGCAACCCCCTCTGCACCTTAATCCTAATATCCTGTATCTGAAGCAAAACAATAACTTTATATCTGTGAGAATGGGTTGCCAGTACCTTTTTAATGTGCCTTTTAACTTTGCAGGGAAGTCGCTCGCAGAAGAAAATTTCTTGAGTATTAATAGAGGTGCTCTTTTGGCTGCCCTCTTGGAAGTAGGTGCGCGTAGCCTAAAGTGTAGTTATTGGGATGAAAATTATTTCTTGGTCGAAGATGACCGTGAGATTCAACGGGATTTGAATGGAGAGTTTGCAACATTTTTAGAGAAGCATAAGCCCCGTATTGTTACGAAACTATTTTCACTCGATGACTTAACAATACTATCTCCTGCACCATACAATCTAACGGAAATATTGCCTAATGTATTTGTGGGAGAAGCGCCTATCGGTACCAGCCATACCGATGAGATTGCGAAAAAGCGTAAGAATAGTTTCTTTTTTGCGTTAGATATGCTAGGAATAAAAACAGTTATCGCATTGGGAGCTGAACATGAGTATATTAACAATCTATCTGCGTCTGAAACGGATGCTTCAATTTCGCCTTTCTGCCAAATAGGAGCAGTAACAAGCGGCCCGGCCAAGCTAGAGAAAAGGAGGATGTATTTGTCTTCCTCGTCTCAAGAAGGGGTAAAAAATGAATTTGATTGTTACCATCTTAAGGCATGGCCTGATAGAGAAGCTTGCAGCGATCTTGAACAATTGAGGGCGGTGTTAGATATCGTTAAGAATGCAAATGTGGAAAATCCAGTTTTTGTTCATTGTCTTGCAGGATTGGGACGTTCAGGTGTCGTTGCAGGGATCGTTTATTTGAAAAATTCTTTGATAAAGGATCTCTCCATAGAGACAGTAGAAAAACTAAAGAACGGGACTATATTAGGTGAAAATGAAAAAACTAACTTAGTAAATATAATTGTCAAGGGAGTGAATGAGTTACGTGAAAAACGTCCGGGATTGATTCAATCTATGATGCAATTGCAGCAATTGATTCAATCTCTATTATTAGATTTTACTAGCTTGACGCAGGAAGCGCAAGAGCAAAAAAAAAGTTCTAACGGCGCAAAAAGGCCCGTTAGTCCTAAGAGCAGCTTTTTTGATGCCGTGCCACCACCAGCAAAAAAGCCGAAAAAAGAACGGGGGTGGGAAGAGGATGTTGAGTCTTTCAGACTCCTGTAGGCTCCGTCGCAAATAAATATCAATCCTCAGCTAATCATAAGCCAGGGTTTCTCTAGACGCAACTATCCTGCTAAAGCGTAAAACTGTTCATAAACGGCCATGTTTGCAGCATTCGCGTATTGCCCTTTTCTTAACATATGGTGAAGTTCTATCCCTGCCAGCGTGGCTTTAGCCGATGCAAAAGACTTAAATCCTTCCATCGGATTAATCATTTTCTTGATGGCTCTATGGTCTTGTTCGATCAAGTTGTTCAGATATTTTATCTGTCTCACCAGTATGGGCATAAAAATCCCTGTCATCAAAAATAATAGTGCTAGGTGTAAATTTAGACTATCTAGTGCCGCTTTATTTGCCCCACTTTTATCTATCACTACTTTTTCTGGTAGCATATTATCCCCTATAGCTTTCCTAAAAAACGCTTCTGCTGCTAATTTATCGCGATTTTTTGAAAGATAAAAATCTACTGTGTTTCCTTCTTTATCTACAGCCCGGTATAAATAATTCCCTTGGCCTTTTATTTTCACGTAAGTTTCATCTGCGCGCCAACTACAACCCACTTGGGATTTATGCTTTTTCCGGAAGTCAGTTTCCAGTTGTGGAGCGTATTCTATTACCCATCGATTTACCGTAGAATGATCTACCTTCACGCCTCGTTCTGCCATCAACTCTTCTATATCTCGGTAACTGATTGCATACGCTAAATACCACCGCGCTGCCATCAGAATTATCGATTGTTTGAAATGTTTCCATTTGAAGCTTAGCATCTCCGTCTCCATATCCCTACAATATCCGGCTATTCTACAGCCTTCGCTCTGAAATTGCGACAGAACCTATGGTCGGCAGAGTAACAACTAGGAATATCTGAAATAGTGATCCCAGCTGCGCTTGCATTAATTAACTGATATATCCTCTGGTGAAACCCAAACAACTTTATTGTTACGCCATTCACATACCGGATTTCCCGCCTGTTTATGCTTCAGTAAAGCAGAATGAATACCTGCTTGCAGCTTACGAGTTAAATTCTCTGAATCATTAAAAATTTGTGATATTTTATCATCAGATAAACGATTTTTATTATTCACAATAATTCTCCTGTAGTTGTTTCCAGATAGTTTTATTTTCGATTATCGCATTGCTTCTATCTCCAGATGCGATTAAAGAAACGTTGTTCATGTTGGAGTTATCGTAAAATTTCCAATAATCCAACAACGGCTGATATAAATTGAAAAAGTTTTTGATACCTGAGTTATAGCGTCTTCGAATAGTCTCTTCAGGCACAGAATGTCCGCCCATTTTAATCCGCTCTTTAACTCGAGAAATAGCAAGTTCAACATTTTCTAACCATAAGAACACTAGAAACAATTGATAGCCTTGTTTTTTTAAAGTCGGCATCCAATTTGCAAAAGTACGGCTAGCTAAGGTTGTCTCAAAGGCAAAATTAATTCCAGCTTCAGCTAAACTATCTATACGGTCTAACATAATGCGACCAGCACGTATAGCTTCTTTTTCTGGCTGAAACCCACACAACCCTTGTGCAATCACATCGGCATTAATAAAATCATCCACTTGCAAAGCATTTTGTAATAAAGCAGGGGCACTGGTAGTTTTACCAGCGCCATTAGGCCCTGCAATAATAATCATATCTGGCATTAGGCCATCTCCAATTCACGAATACTCTCAATATTAATTAGCTTATTATTGAACATATTTATTTAATCTGTCCTTCCCCGTGCTAAAAATAAATAGTCATTGCACAAAGCAACTATATTATCCTCTGCTACCACACGCTTATAATCCTGATTTATTTTAGCACAATTAAGCCCTAAGTTACTATTATTTTTATGTAACTCTTGAGCCTGTAATTTTGCATAGTTATGAAAAATAGATTTCTGCGTAAGAAATAAACAATACCATAACTAAGAACGTTATATAACATTATATTTAATAATGAACTTCAAAGGTGGATGAAAACGAATAGGGCTGCCCGACCTCAGCTCATTACAACTGGACGAGACGAGGACTCTAACCCCCATTCGCTCCAGGAACCGTCGTAAACGGTCATTTTTGAATAGCCCGCTAATTCAGCGGCTAATGCCAATATACAAGCGGTTACTCCAGAGCCACAACTCAAGATTAATTTTTGCTGAGGATTGGCTTTTGTAGAAAAAATTTTTTGCAGCTCTTCAATAGGCTTCATATACTGCCCATTTTCTAACACTGTTTCGAAATAGATATTGTGTGAATTGGGTATATGACCCCGTCTAAGGCCACTTCTGGGCTCAAGCTCTAGACCCAGAAAACGATTTTCCGAGCGGGCGTCTAAAATAACATAAGCATTGTCCTGCAGCACGCTTTCTACTTGTGCAACAGTACAAAAATGGGTTGTAGATTGTTTCGCGACAAAATTGCCTTCTGAAAATTTTCGAGTATGGTTACTGTCTTCACAGGGTAAATTTTCTTTAAGCCAAGC
>VFJT01000205.1 GCA_009885935.1 Gammaproteobacteria bacterium | reverse complement strand
TGTTGCGCTAAGGTTTTTGTAGAAAGGCCGCTGCCGGCACCCAAATCGACTATTACCTTTGGTTGTAGATTGAATGTGGGTAAACGCTGCATTAAATTTTCACCCAGTGCTTTGCTCACAGTCATGTTTTGATCGCCACGGTATCCTAGGCGTTGAAAATCCGCGTGGATGCGTTGTGGGTTGATGGCAAAAGGTGTATTCATAAATGCATTTCTAATATATAATAAAGAGAATATTTACTGACGGTATCTACTCTCTTATGTTTAAATCTTTATGGCCCACACGCTGCCTTATTTGTCTACAAACCGTGCCTGCCACTAGCCCCATCGAACACTTATGCCCGGGCTGTTTGAGTATATTGCCATGGAATACAGCCGCTTGCGCCCGCTGTGCACAACCACTGCCTATGGAGCTAGCCTATTGTGCACACTGTTTAAATAAACCTACGCAACAACAACGGGCTTATATCTTGTTCGATTATACGGCCCCTATCAGCGATTGGATCCACGCCGCTAAATTTGAAGCAAGTTTCATTCATTGCCGTTTGCTTAGTCAGTTATTATCGCATACCTTGGCGCACAGAAGCACCTCCTTCCCGCAATGCATATTGCCCATGCCCTTGCACTCGCGCCGCCTACGACAGCGCGGCTATAACCAAGCCATAGAGATTGCGCGCACGGTGTGTCAGCGTTTTGCAATCCCTATGGACACACACTCATTGCAGCGCCATCGCTATAGCCAGTCGCAAAGCACATTAGCCCTTAAAGAGCGCAAAAGTAATGTATATGATAGTTTTAACTTGCGGCAACCCCTGACCGTATCGCATATAGCCTTGTTAGATGATGTGAGTACGAGTGGTAATACCTTAGAAGCCGCTAGTCGCGCCTTACTGATGCAAGGGCCTTTAGAGCTGGAATATTGGTGTATTGCAAAACCGTTTTAGAATGGTTAGAAGCATCTCGTATTGTTTTCGTAGGGGCAGCCCCCCGTGGCTGCCCTTTTTTGGGCGGGCACGGGGGCCCGCCCCTACGATAGAACATGGATTATTATCTGTAGTCATTACCAAGTTTGTATTTTTTCTCGATAATATCTAAGCTCAGCAATAGAATCATGAATATCCTCTAAAGCTCGATGCTGCGAATTCTTCTGCAACCCATCCAGAATTTCTGGGCGCCAGCGACGTGCTAATTCTTTAAGCGTGCTGACATCGATTTGTCTATAATGAAAATATTCTTCTAACTCGGGCATATATTCTGCTAAAAAACGCCTGTCTTGGCAGATGCTGTTACCGCACATAGGCGATACCCCGGCAGGAATATGTTTTTTTAAAAAGTCTATGGTTTGTTCTTCGGCTTTGCGCTCATCGTAATGGCTAGCGCGGACTCTATCTACTAACCCCGATCCATTGTGCTGCTTCACATTCCATTCATCCATACGCGATAGCACGGCATCACTTTGATGAATCGCAATCACAGGCCCTTCGGCCACTATATTCAATTCTTTATCGGTGATGATGGTAGCGATTTCAATAATGCGATCTGTTTTTGGGTTTAAACCCGTCATTTCTAGATCGATCCAAATTAAGTCTAAGCCTTCTTGGGTCATCGTTTTATATCCTTGCATGAGTATAAATTAAAGATAATCTGTAACTACTACTCACCTCCTTTAAACTAGCTCAATAGCACGAAAATAGTCGTACCGTCATTGCGAACAAACCGTTTCATTAAACACTTGTGCGAAAACAGGGAACAAGTAACGGTTTGTGAAGCAATCCAGTTGCAGAACTATAATACGGGCGAGAACTCGGTGCCGACCCTAAAAACCAACTGCTGTAAGTAACTAGGTCCGTATCCAATATCCACCTGGATTGCCGCGCCGACCGTTGCTTGCTCCGTCTCTACGCACTATTTTTGTGTAAAACGGTCGGCTCGCAATGACGCTACGGCTGTTTCCTTGCTATCCGAATCGTGCCAGAGGGAACAAGTAGCCACGACAATCTTAACGATTAAATGGCCTAAATACAAGCGCAGCTCTTGCTTTTTGCCGCAAAAAAGCTTTCAATAGACACTATGATAACTTTTATCGCCTTCATCATAGGAGCCTATCTATTGGGTTCCATTTCCAGTGCTGTGCTCATCTGCCGCTTAGCAGGTTTGGGTGATCCACGCACGCAAGGTTCTGGCAATCCGGGCACTACCAATGTGTTGCGCCTAGGCGGCAAGAAACTCGCCATTTTCACTTTATTGGGGGATGTGCTCAAAGGCTTTATCCCCGTTTACATCGCTCATTTTACCACCCTATCTGCTACGGCTTTATCTTTTGTGGCACTGGCCGCTTTCATTGGTCATTTGTTTCCCGTATTTTTTGGCTTTAAGGGCGGCAAAGGAGTCGCCACAGCATTGGGGGTTTTATTGGCCCTGGCTTGGCCCGTAGGGTGCGCGGCACTCATCACTTGGATTGTGGTTGCGGCTCTATTTCGTTATTCTTCTTTGGCAGCATTGGTTACAGCAATATTGTTGCCGCTGTATGTGTATCTGTGGTCAAACCCGGCGTATTGTGTGGCGGTGATTATTATTTCATTACTATTGATAGTAAAACATCGCGATAATATACTGCGTTTGTTATCCAGCAAAGAAAGTAAAATTAAATTATAACTATCCACAGCTGCAACAACACCCAAGCTGCGATCCCCGCAGCGGCATCATCGGCCATCACGCCCCAACCGCCAGGCAAATGTTTTTGCAGCCAGTTGATAGGCCAAGGTTTGAAAATATCAAAAATGCGAAATAGTATAAAACCGACTATTAGCACATCCAACCTAAACGGCGCATGACACAGCGTAATCCACATACCGACCATTTCATCCCAAACGATGCTGCTGTGATCTTTTTTGCGAAATGCTTTTTCAGAATAGCCACACAATGCCACGCCTACGGCGAAAGTGATAATTAATAATATTCCATATTGCCATAAAGGCAGTTTGTTAAACACATAAAAAAATGGGATCGCAATGAGGCTGCCCCAAGTGCCCGGCATGCGTGGTAATAAGCCACTGCCCAAACCGCAGCTTAAATAATGCCACGGGTTAGAAAATGCCAAGCGAGCAATTTGTTTTTGGTTTAGGGGTTGTTCATTCAGGGCAACTTTTTCCATTTTTCCTCTATCTCGTCATTTGGAGCTTGCGAAGCAATTGTCCAGGAAAAAATCCTGATTTTATCAGTACCGCGTGGTTTACCGTAGGGGCAGACCCCTGTGCCCGCCCGCGCAGGGCAGACACAGGGGTCTGCCCCTACGATACCATCATTCTTTTTTTTCTTGCGTAGCTCTAGATTGCGATGAACGCCATTCTACAGGCCTTAAGCTAGGCATTAATTTGTCTAACACGGCATTGACATATTTAAAGCTCTCTTCTGCGCCATAAATTTTTGCGAGCTCAATTGCTTCGTTGATAACGACGCGATAAGGCGATTCATAGCAATGGGCAAATTCATAGGTTCCTAACAACAAAATAGAACGCTCTATGGGATCGACTTGTTCTAAAGAACGCCCCGCTTCTTTGTCTATAACACGGCTTAATATCTCACACAGTTTTGTATAATGTTCTAAAACGCCATTTAGAATTTTATTGAAAAATTCCACATCCATTTGTCTGGCATATTCATCGACTGTAAATTGTCGACTGATGGTGTTCAAGTCATTGCCCGTTAATAACCATTGATAAATGGCTTGCATGGCAAATCGTCTGGACATACGTCGTTTGCGTGGATTAATATTTTGCATTGTTTACCTACCCTTCTCTACGTTTTAATTGTTGGATCTCTTTACGAAATGCTTCTAAATCTTCAAAGGATTTATACACCGAAGCAAAACGCACATACGCGACTTCATCTAATAACAGTAATTCCTCCATAACCCACTCGCCGATTAAAGACGACTGTACTTCGCGCTCAGCCACAGCGCGCAAGCGGCTCAAAATACGGTGTATCGCCGCTTCGATTGCATCGGTCGCCACAGCGCGTTTTTCCAAGGATTTTAAAATGCCTACCCTTAGTTTATTTTCGTCAAATTGACTACGCGCCCCATCCCGTTTAATAATTCGCGGCCACGATAATTCTACCACTTCAAACGTAGTGAAGCGTTCATTGCAGGATAAACACTCTCGCCTGCGGCGAATTTGATCGCCCGTGACCACCAAGCGCGAGTCAATGACCTTTGTTTCTTCAAAATGGCAAAATGGACAATACACTCTAAATGCACCCTTATTGATAAACCGGGAAACGTTGACACAATTGTAGCACTTCTTTCTGAACTTGGTGTAATACTCGCTCGTCACCGATATTTTCCAATACGCGCTGTATCCACTCGGCTAAAAGGCGCATCTCGGCTTCTTTAAAGCCGCGTGTCGTAGACGCCGGCGTGCCCAAACGCAGACCACTGGTCACAAAAGGCGATCGCGTTTCATGCGGGACTGTATTTTTATTGGTCGTAATATTGGCCTTGCCCAAGGCTTCTTCCGCATCTTTACCCGTATAAGGCTTATCTAGCAAGCTTAACAAGAATAAATGGTTATCGGTACCCCCAGAAACGATATTAAAACCCTTTTCCATTAATGCTGCGGCTAAAACTTGTGCATTTTTCACCACCTGCTGTTGATATACCTTAAATTCGGGCTGTAAGGCTTCTTTAAAAGCCACAGCCTTCGCAGCGATCACGTGCATCAAAGGCCCACCTTGCATGCCAGGAAAAACGACTGAATTTAATTTCTTCTCTATCTCAGGATTCGCTTTCGCTAAAATTAAGCCGCCACGCGGTCCGCGCAATGTTTTATGTGTGGTCGAGGTAGTGACATCGGCGATCGCCACAGGAGAAGGATATAATCCCGCCGCAACCAGTCCCGCCACATGCGCCATATCCACTACAAAGTAGGCATTGACGCGATCCGCGATTTCACGAAAAATAGACCAATCTACGCTGCGCGAATAGGCCGAGAACCCGGCCAAAACCATTTTGGGTTTGTGCTCTAAGGCCAAGGTTTCCACTTGTTTATAATCTATGTAGCCTTTCTCATCCAAGCCATAAGAAATAGGCCTATAGAGTTTGCCAGAAAAATTCACTTTAGATCCGTGGGTTAAATGCCCGCCTTGCGATAAATCCATACCCAAAAAGGTGTCGCCCGGTTCCATCAAAGCCATATACACCGCGGCATTGGCTTGAGATCCTGAATGCGGTTGCACATTGGCATAGGCGGCACCAAACAATTCCTTGGCGCGGCTGATGGCGATACTCTCTGCTATGTCTACATATTCACAACCGCCATAATAACGCTTGCCTGGATAACCTTCGGCGTATTTGTTGGTTAATTGCGACCCTTGCGCTTCTAGTACGGCCGGACTGACATAGTTTTCTGAGGCAATCAATTCGATGTGCTCTTCTTGCCTACGCTCTTCACTGGCAATGGCTAGGTATAACTCTGGATCTACATCGGCTAACGAAGAATTTTTATTGAACATGTTGTTTCCTTTACGGTTTTTCAACCATATTCTACAATAAAAGTAAAGAAAAAGCGACTAAAAAAGGGGCATAAATCAAAGTGGCTTGAAATCTTAACTTCCAAATAACCTTGCGCTTTTTAATTCGCTCTGCATTGTACAATTTAGACGCAAAGGATAAATTTTCTTTTAATATTTCCTTAATGTTCTTTTGTTATTCTATTACTGTTTTCAACTACTATAAAATCAACAATATGCGGGGATACATCATGGCAGCACATCAATCTCAGGTTCAGAAGCTACAAGAAGCTCACGTTCAACCAGAAGACATTCTATTCAAAATTGATGGTAAAACGATAGAAGAGTATTTAAAGATATTCACTTTTAAAGATAATGATCTAGCACCATTCATCGGTTGTGCTGAATCTTTTTGTGCTGCGCTCATTGAACAACCGATGTTTATTTTAGATGCTTTGCCTAGCAATCCAGCTTTCTACGAATGGTTCTCAAAAGCCTTAGTTGTTGCATCTAGGATTTTTTTAGATCCAGAAATATTTAATCCCGAGTTCCAAAAATATATAAAGCCCCTTATGGATTTTCTCTATTATTTCAATCAAGCAGACTCCACTATAAAACCCATCTTATGCAGATTCGAAGTAATTGTGTTGATAACACTAGAGATGAAACCACGCTTTGACGAAAATTATGGCAAAAATTTTGGTTTTGGTCAAAGAATAGCGGATGGCATATTTACCGAGGGAAGTACGGAAACGCCTAAGAACGTTTTATCGGTTTTATTTGAGGATTATACCGGTTTGAAAGCTGCTAAAGGAGAAGAACCAATAAGTCTGTTAAAACAAGCTTATTGTGCGGCTTGTTTAATTGACCGTATAAAAATTCATCCTCATTTTAAAACTCTAGAAAAAGCGCGGGAACAAAATCTTCTTGCGTATTTAGAGGGACTAAAAAATAACTATTTCTCACAGAAAAATATTGTGAATACTTATTCCAAATCTCATTCAGAAAATACCTCTATAAGAAAACTATTTGCAAAAGTAGAATTGTTAGTTGATAGTCGGATATCTATATTAAATAGGAGAGACATCTCTTTTTCTCTTGATGAGAAAACACATAAGGCTAGTGGCTACATAGAACTTTTCAAACAATATGCGAGCCATACCATTACTTTTACAAACTTATTTTTAACCTTATTCGAAAATAAAAGCAATCTAGCCTTTCATTCTAAAGATACCGCTGATCTTCAGGCTCTATGCGCGAGCGTAAAAGAAAAAGAAGAAGAAAAAATGATTATAAGTTGGTATCCCGTGTTGGCGCGATTAATATGCTTACCAGGAGCAAGCAGAAGCGATACCACATTAGGAAAGAAAGTACACTTTTTTGCTGACGCATTAGCATTAGCAACCGCATTGAAAGTGCCTAACCTTAACGAACTTGAGCTAATCTTAGATGACATGGAAGCTATGGCATATGCATCTAGCCGCTCACCAAAGAAATAGTAATGCTATGCATAGGGGGCTTACCCCCTATGCATTTTCGAACACTCAATACAAAAACCCAAATAAATACAGAGGGATCTCATCCTTCATCCCCACTAAAATATCATCCTTAACGACAAATTTTCTCCCTGGATACGATTTTATCTGCTGCTTGGTTTTATTTTTGCCGCCGATTTCAAACAAAATATCCTCACCTTTGGGAGTTGAGTCCCGTTTTTTCACTAATATCCTGGAGTGTACTCCCTATTTTTAAGTGGAAAAGTAGACTGTAGTCTAGATAATGTCTAAGACTGGCGCTTTCCCAATGCTTTTTCTATCTTTTTATCGGTTTTGTATTGGCTTAAAGCATAAACAGACCACAGTGCTGCTGGAATCCATCCAATCAATGTGAGTTGCAATAGCAAACAGAAAATACCCGCTACAGGTCTACCTATGGTGAAAAATTGAACAAACGGCAAAAATATGGCTAACAGCAATCTCATTTGGAAACCCCTACAATAAAAAGGAGGATAATATCACTACAGACACTTGTTTTAAAGGCTAGCATTGCTTTTCGCCTATGAATCGGTTATCTTATGCACAATCTAATTTCAAAGAGGTCCCCACGTGGCACAATATATTTATAACATGCGCGGCGTCAGCAAAATCGTTCCGCCGCACCGCGCTATTTTAAAAGACATTTATCTATCCTTTTATCCAGGGGCTAAGATCGGCGTATTGGGTTTAAATGGCTCGGGTAAATCAACGTTATTGCGCATTTTAGCCGGTATCGATCGCGAATTTGAAGGCGAGGCCAAAGCTAATCCAGGCACGCGCATCGGCTATCTATCCCAAGAACCGCAATTAGACACTACTAAAACCGTACGCGGCAATGTAGAGTTAGGCGTTTCTGAAACGCTGGAACTATTGCAAAAATTCAACGACATCAGTATGCGTTTTGGCGAGCCCTTAAGCGACGATGAAATGAATAAGCTCTTGGAAGAACAGGGCAATTTGCAAAATAAAATCGACTCTGTGAATGGTTGGGATGTAGAACGCACCTTGGAATTAGCTGCCGATGCGCTGCGTTTACCCGCCTGGGATGCCAACATCAGCCAACTCTCGGGGGGCGAAAAACGTCGTATCGCTTTGTGTCAATTGTTATTATCTTCCCCGGATATGTTGTTATTGGATGAACCCACCAACCATCTAGATGCAGAAAGTGTCGCTTGGTTGGAGCATTTCTTACAAAGCTACAAGGGCACCGTCATCGCCGTCACCCATGATCGCTACTTCTTAGATAACGTCGCCGGTTGGATCTTAGAATTGGACCGCGGTGCAGGTATTCCTTTTGAAGGTAATTATTCTTCGTGGCTAGAACAAAAAGAACAACGCTTAGGACTAGAAGAAAGACAAGAAAAAGCGCATCAAAAAGCCTTGTCGGCAGAATTAGAATGGGTACGCGCTAATCCTAAGGGTAAACGGACTAAAAACAAAGCCCGTTTAGCGCGCTTCGAAGAAATGAATTCTAAAGAATTTCAACAACGCAATGAGACCCAAGAAATTTACATACCGCCCGGACAACGCCTGGGCGATGTCGTCATCGAGGCAGACAAATTGTCTAAAACCTTCGACGGCCGTATCTTGTTTCAAGACTTGTCTTTTAGTTTACCTAAGGGCGGCATCTTGGGCATTATCGGTGCCAATGGTGCCGGTAAATCGACCTTATTAAAACTCATTACGGGAGTAGAAAAGCCAGATAGCGGCAGCTTGCGCCTCGGTGAAACGGTGATGTTGTCTTACGTAGACCAATCGCGCGATGCGCTCAATGCCAAAAAAACCGTGTGGGAAGAATTATCCGATGGCTTGGATCAAATTATCGTAGGCAGCTATCAAATTCCATCGCGCGCGTATTTAGGCCGCTTTAATTTTAAGGGTGGCGATCAACAGAAATACATAGGTGATTTATCCGGTGGTGAAAGAAACCGCGTACACTTGGCAAAAATGTTGAAAAGTGGTGGCAATGTTTTATTATTGGATGAACCCACCAACGACTTAGATGTAGAAACCTTACGCGCCTTAGAAGAAGCCTTGCTCAGCTTTCCAGGCTCAGCGGTGATAGTCTCGCACGATCGCTGGTTCTTAGATCGCGTGGTAACCCATATACTCGCCTTCGAAGACGATGGCAGCGCCACTTGGTTTGAAGGCAGTTTTAGCGAATATGAAGAAGATAAAGTAAAACGGCTAGGCGTCGATGCACTGCTGCCTAAGCGCATCAAACAACGCGTCGCTCTGATGAATTAAACATGAAAAAGCACAGCATTGCTTTAGTGTTGCAATCTGCGCCGGAACATGGCAGTAGTGGTAGTGCGTTTCGTTTAGCGCAAACGATAGTTTCTAGTAATGAAGCTACATTAAGCAGTATTTTTTTCTACGGCGATGGCGCTGTTCATGCGCTGAATTCTGTTTTAGACTGGGGTTTGTTGCGCGTAGATTTAGGCGTTTGCGTGGCTAGTTTACAACGGCGTGGCACAGAAGAAATGATAGGTGATCATTTTAACATTGTAGGATTGGGATATTTAGCGGCATTATATCAGCAGAATGATAAAGTGATTGTTTTTGGGTGAACATTGGATTATACGACACCGTCATTGCGAGCACCTGGGTACAGGGGATAAACATCGATAAAGAAGATAAAGCGATGATCTACCGTAGGGGCAGGCCCCCGTGCCTGCCCTTGTTTGGGCGGGCACGGGGGCCCGCCCCTACGAAAGCGCGGTCGTATTTGGAGATACTATGAACCACAATATCATTTGTATTAAACAAAGTGTAGCTAGCACTGATCAGCACGAATACGAATGTTTAGATCTCCTCATGGCATTAGCGAGCTTTGATTATCACATCCATCTCATCTTTTACGGCGATGCAGTTTCCGCTTTATTCAATACAGATACCGAATCGATTTATCATAAACGCTTGCAAGCATTGCCTTTATTCGATGTCAATGATATTTGGGTGGATGAAACGAGTTTAAATGTACGACAATTAAACCCATCACAATTGCCTAGCAATGTTAAACCTTTAACCTCAGCAGAATTAAAAGAATTACTCCAAAACAGCCTGGCAGTTTATACCTTATGAATATTTTATATTTATGGCAAAAACCAACCTGGCAGGATTTCCCCAGCGCTGTGTTAGATTCTACAGACACGTGCGTGTTGATAGGCGATGGCGTTCTGGCAGCTTTGTTGTCTACAGAAAAACCTATACTCCCCTGCCCAATTTTTATCTTAGCAGCAGATTTAAACGCAAGACAAATCACGTTGCAACCAGATGCAGCTGTGGTCGACGACGCACAATGGTTACAGTTGATTTTACAACATAATAAAGTAGTGAGTTTTTGATGATACCTTTCAACAAAGACGGTTATTTAGAAGATCGTAGCCTTTGGACAGAAGCGCTAGCCATAGAAATCGCGCAACAAGAAGGCATAACCTTAACATCACAACACTGGCAAATTTTACAGGCGCTACGACAGTTCTATGAACAATATGCCATCATGCCCACTATGCGTGCTTTTTTAAAGTATTTGCAATTGGAATTAAGTGACATAGACAGTGCGCAGTTGTATGCTTTATTTCCTAAAGGGCCTATTTTACAAGGCGCTAAGATTGCGGGGTTGCCCAAGCCTAAGCATTGCATTTAACACTGGATCAATAAAGGCTCGTCACTGGCAATGCCAATAAATGAGGGCCAAATGGAATCATCTTATCTCCCGTATACAAAACAATACCGCGATGAAATTGCACACCTGCAATTTCAGCCAAATCTTTTAGCCCCTTAAAATCTTGTGCGCTGATGCGACTAGCCGCTTTCACCTCTATCCCCACGATACGTTTATCAGCGCTCTCTAACACAAAGTCTACTTCACTGCCGTCATGGCTACGATAGTGGTATAACTGAGTACGTAATTCGCTCCACGTTTTCTGCTTATATAGCTCGCAGTAAACTGCATTTTCTAGCAGCATGCCGCGTTGATTGCCCATACTAGGCAATGTGGTAGAATCGACTCCTAACAAATGCGCCAATACCCCTGTGTCGTTCAACATCATTTTTGGCGCTTTGACAAAGCGCTTATTTAAATTATTGGACCAAGGTTTTAACAATGAAGTTAAGAATGTCATTTCTAGTAGCGACATATACCGCTTTAAGGTGGTTTGCGGTAATTTACTGCTTCTAGACAGTTCTGAGAAATTAAGTAAGCCACAGCAACGTGTCGCCACCAGCGACAATAAATGAGGTAATTCTGTTAAGCCTTCAATATTCGCGATATTTTTGACATCACGCGATAAAATGCTACTAAGATAGGCTTCAAACCACGCTTGGCGTCTTTGTTCATTGGGTCGTGTTATAATTTCAGGATAGCCGCCGCGCAAGATATCCGGCCATAAATCGGCTTCTTTTTTTGCAGTGCTGGCATTAACATTACAGTGTGGTGAAAAAATTGCATCTATAAAATTAATGGGGCTTTGATTTAATTCTGTTAAGGCGAATGGCAATAAGGGGATCATTTCCATTCTCCCTGCCAATGAATCTGCCATTTGCGGTAACAACAACACATTCGCAGAGCCGGTCAGTAAGAATTGTCCTGGCTTACGATTTCTGTCTACCATGAGTTTAATCGCTAAAAAAATCTCGGGCACTCTTTGTACTTCGTCTAAAATAATAGCGCCCGTTAATCCGGCTAAAAAAGCTTCGGGATCGGCCTTGGCCAAAGATAATATTTGCGCCTCATCGAAGGTAAAATACTGAATATTTTCCATTGTCGCAGCCAAATATTGCACCAAAGTGCTTTTGCCCGCCTGGCGTGGGCCATGTACCAATACTACCGGAGTATCAGCTAAGGCGGCTTCTATGTGTGGTGTGATTTTTCGGGTTAACATGGGCAATCCAAACTCTTAAAGAGATTCCCATAGTATAGCTTAAAAGCTGAAAATTAGCCACTTGATGGCTAATTTTCAGCTTTTAACGGCTTGCTCTGGTTTTTGGGCGCTATATTCCGAATAAATGCCAATTAGTTCGGATTATGATACCTAATGTTTGAAATTTTGCTTGTTTATCAATGGCTGTTACGCGTTTAGGTGAGATCCATTACTATAGACAGCGTACCGGTAGTTGCACCTTTAGTATACTGACACACAGCCGCACCTTGGGCGGTTTTACTCTTCCCCTTAGGGCCCGTAGCCATTACACCACCTATTGAAGGATTGGTGAAAGTATAGGTAACGCTATTCAGTGTCACTGTTCCCGGAGAAGGCAAAGGCAAAGAATTGGATAATTGCATTGCTAAACTCGCGCAAATTCCGCCAGCCTGACTCGGCGTCTTTGAAGCAGTATTCGTCTGAGCAGGAACATAATAAAAATTAATACCCAGATAATTACCACTGGTAGACACTTTCAAAGCATTGGCCTGTATAGACCAGGGATTCACCGTATCGGCCGTCGTTAACAATCCCATAGATTGCAAATCAGCCAAAGTAATTGTACCGGATTTATAACTAGGTGATTGTGCATAAGCTCGCACTGCACTGCCTATATCACCCGTTATTTTGATCGTTGCTGCCATGTTGGCACTATCACTGGCGGTTTGGAAATAAATCAAAACCGCCATGATAATGACCGTACCCACCGCCAACGCCAGTACCGTTTCTAGCAAGGTTAGCCCTTTTTGCTTATAACGTTGTGTTACTGTCATTGGCG
>VFJT01000188.1 GCA_009885935.1 Gammaproteobacteria bacterium | reverse complement strand
GCTGTAGATAAAACAAACACAAGGAGTTGTCATGACGTAATTTAACACATCATAAAACCGGCAATCTTAATTGTCGCTGACCGGCAAAGATAGTTGACGTTTGATAATAAACGCTATCCATATTCATCTGTATCATCAGATTAACTGTTTTAAACAAAGCCGTTGCACTAATCACCATGGGGAAAGTAAAGGCGGCATAACCAGGGCAAAAATCTCGTTGAAGCAACCTAAAAAAGGCAACGTATATCACCACGGTCATTAGTATTGCGATCCCAAGCAAAATGGCCACAATTAAGGGCGAAGGATGTTGTACAACCGTCAGATATCCTGCAAGACTTAAACTTGCTGGTGCGGCCATAATTGCGATAGTTGGCTCGGCATTTTTATGGATCCTTTCACAAAAAATAAGACGATGCATCATAACGGGTAACATAACCGCATACGCTAACATCCCAAATGTTAGTACGCAATCGGTTAAATATCGCATGCTTTCACCTGGAAAAGAAACGGCGGCAACAATAATACCTACAGGAGGTACAAACCAACTCGGTAGCATATGTTCAAGTTTAAAATCAATAACACGATGATAACAAAAAATCAGTAGAAAGCTACTGTGCAAAATGACCGCGAACAACCAGAGATATTGCCCTATCGTGGGCGAGAAAATAAGTGCTATGCTCTTTGAAATAATCATGGTTGCCATAGAAAATGTTGGCACAATGCTACCGACGGTCGGGTGAGCTAATTCTTTGAATATCACTGTAGGATGCAAAACAAATTTAATGATTAATATCATGAGTAACAGGCTGGCAACGCTAGCACTCATGATCTGTATATAGGTATGCATCGGAGCAACCGTTTCCCAAAGTAAGCCTAAACTTGCAATGCCCAGGGCTAAACCCGCTAATGGCGTTGGGGCTTGATAAATATGTTTTTGGATAGTTTTTAGCATGATTATTGGCCTCATATTCAATAAGGTATTTTTTTCACTCATTTTGAGTGTTTATTGCATTATAGTACCTTTTTTACTATAAGTAAAATAGAATTTATATATATAGGTTATCAATTATATTGATATGAAAATCCCTCTGAGACAACTTGAAGTTAATGACTCAATTTTTATTGAACTTCAGCAAATATTTTTTTAATCGTTTCGATGGCCCGGTCTATCAACGCCTCGCTGATCACCAATGGCGGTGCCAAACGGATCACCACCCGATGTGTTTCTTTGGTTAAGATACCGTGTTGTAAAAATTTCTCTGCCAATGCGCGGCCATGAATAATATCGGGATTAATTTCAATGCCTATCATCAAGCCTTTGCCGCGAATGTCGCGCAGGGCCGGATGCGAAATGCTTTTTAAGCCTTTCATTAAACGCTCGCCCAAAACAGTGGCACGTTCAGCCAATTTTTCTTCTTCTAAAATTTTTAAAGCCGCCATTCCCACTGCAGCGGCTAAAGCATAACCACCAAAGGTACTGCCGTGATCACCCGGTTTTAACACCGACATAATCGCATCGTCAGCCAACACCAAGGAAACGGGTAACACACCACCACCCAAGGCTTTACCCAATACCAGTAAATCCGGTTTAACGCCTTCGTGATCACAAGCCAAGCGTTTACCCGTACGTCCTAAACCGGTTTGAATTTCATCGGCAATCAATAATACATTATGGCGTTTACACAGCTCAGCGCATTTTTTTAAATAGCCTGCTGGCGGCAGTATAATGCCCGCTTCGCCTTGTATAGGCTCAACAATAAAAGCCACCGTATTAGGCGTAATTGCTTTTTCTAAAGCGGCACTATCACCAAAAGGAATCATACTAAATCCAGCAGGAAATGGACCAAAACCATCACGATATTGTTTTTCGCTAGACATGCCGACGATGGTGATCGTACGACCATGAAAATTATTGTGGCAAGCGATAATTTCTGCTTTGTCTGCAGGCACTTTTTTAACGGTATAACCCCATTTACGCGCCAATTTTAATGCCGTTTCCACCCCTTCGGCGCCGGTGTTCATAGGCAAGCCTTTATCATAACCAAATAATTCACACGCATATTGTAGAAAATCGGCCAGTACATCCGTGTAATACGAGCGGGAGACTATTGCTAAGCGGGATAATTGTGTTTCTAACGCTTTTATAATTTTAGGGTGACGATGACCGTGACTCACTGCGGAATAAGCACTCATCATGTCTATATATTCACGACCATTTTCATCCCATACTAAAGCACCTTCCCCTTTAACTAATACCACGGGTAAAGGATGATAATTGTGCGCACAAAATTGTGCCTCTCGTTCTATTACAGTTGACATGATTTTGTCCTTTTTACAGGTTATAGGCTTGTTGCCGTTTGATGATTTCATCTAATGCTTGTAATTGATCCAGCAGTGCAGGCATTTTATGCATAGGCCAAGAATTAGGGCCATCGCTCAATGCTTTTTCAGGTTCCGGATGCGTTTCTAAAAATAAACCGGCAATACCGACTGCCACCGCAGCGCGCGCTAAAGTAGGTACAAATTCGCGTTGCCCGCCCGATTGTGTTCCTTGTCCCCCCGGCAATTGCACTGAATGCGTCGCATCAAACACAACCGGCACCGCGCAATCGCGCATGATGGCTAAAGATCGCATATCCGAAACTAAATTATTATAGCCAAAAGAAGCGCCGCGTTCACACACCATGATGTGTTCATTGCCTACGGCCTTGGCCTTAGCCACTACATGTTTCATATCCCACGGCGCTAAAAACTGACCTTTTTTAATATTGACCGGCAAGCCTACGGCCGCCACTTTTTGAATGAAATTAGTTTGTCTGCACAAAAATGCGGGCGTTTGTAAAACATCCACTACACTCGCCACTTCATCTAAAGGACTGTCTTCGTGCACATCGGTGACGATGCTAACGCCAATTTCTTTTTTGACCTTGGCTAGAATATTTAAGGACTTATCGATGCCCAGCCCTCTAAAACTATCGTGTGAAGAGCGATTGGCCTTGTCAAAAGAAGACTTATAAATGAAGTTTATGCCACGTTGTTGCATGAGTTCTTTAAGATAACCCGCTGTTTCTATCGCCAACGCTTCGCTTTCCACCACGCAGGGGCCCGCCATAATAAAAAGAGGTTGATCTAGGCCCACCTCAAAACCACATATTTTCATACTATTTTCTCCTAGGGCAGACACGGGGGTCTGCCCCTACGATTGATGTAAATTATCCTACTGTTTCTTTCTGATGTCCGCGCTCTTTTCTTTCATGTTCTTTGATCGCCGCCGCAATAAAGCTGCTAAATAAAGGATGGCCATCGCGCGGCGTCGAGGTAAATTCAGGATGAAATTGACAACCCAAAAACCAGGGATGATCCGCCAATTCTACCATTTCCACTAATTCTTCCTTCTCTGCACGGCCGCTGACACGTAAGCCTTTGGCTTCTAATTGTGGTAATAATACATTATTGACTTCATAACGATGCCGATGCCGCTCGGTGATAGTATCTTGCTGATAACACGCATGCGCTAAAGACTTTTTAACCAAATCACAGCGATAAGCACCTAAACGCATAGTACCGCCTTTATCGCCATCGTTAGCTCTATTTTCTATTTTACCTGTTGCATCTTGCCACTGTGTGACCAGTGCTATCACCGGATGTGGTGTATTGCCCATAAATTCGGTACTATTAGCATCTGACCACCCTACTACATGACGCGCGAATTCTATGACGGCAATCTGCATTCCTAGACAAATGCCTAAATAAGGGATCTGATGCTCGCGCGCATATTGCGCCGCTAAAATTTTACCTTCTACCCCACGCGATCCAAAACCGCCGGGAACTAAAATAGCATCCATATCTTTTAATACCGCCACGCCCTTTCTTTCAAGGTCTTCCGCTTCTACAGCATGAACAATAACCTTGGCTTGCATCTGCAACCCGGCATGGTTTAAAGCTTCATTCAATGATTTATACGCATCGGCCAAATTAACGTATTTACCAACCATAGCAATGTGTACCGTATGATGACGATTTTTTTCTGCTGCCACGACACGATGCCAATCGTGCAAATCGGCTTTTTTGGCGGTGATTTTAAACTTTTCTAATACCAGCTCATCTACACCTTGTTTTTGCAGTAATTCAGGAATGCTATGTACATTGTCCACATCCGGCAAAGATATCACCGCTTTGACTTTGACATCGGTAAATAAAGCAATTTTGGCACATTCCTCTGCCTGCAAAGCTTCTTCAGAACGACAAATTAAAATATCGGGTTGTATCCCTATAGAGCGCAACTCTTTAACCGAATGCTGTGTGGGTTTGGTTTTAATTTCTTGCGAGGTTTTTAACACCGGTACTAAGGTTAAATGTATACACAAGGCTTGTTCGGAGCCTAATTCAGTACGCATTTGTCGTATGGCTTCTAGGAATGGCAGCGATTCTATATCGCCCACCGTACCACCGACTTCCACCAAAGCAATATCCATAGCATCCGCACCTTTGACAATCACAGCCTTAATCGCATCGGTAATATGTGGAATAACCTGCACGGTTTGACCTAGATAATCACCGCGTCGCTCTTTAGCAATGACCGAGGCATAAATACGCCCTGTAGTACAATTATTGTTTTGTGTCATGCGATTACGTACAAAGCGCTCATAATGACCTAAATCCAAATCGGTTTCAGCACCATCTTCGGTAACAAAGACTTCGCCGTGCTGAAAAGGACTCATGGTGCCTGGATCGACGTTGATATAGGGGTCTAGTTTGATCAGGGTAACTTTTAAACCACGCGCCTCTAACAAGGCGGCCAAGGAGGCAGAAGCGATGCCTTTGCCCAAAGAAGAAACAACACCACCGGTCACGAAGATATATTTGGTCATAATTAAACCCTACGTAGATGAAAACATGCGAATACGATGGGAGTACAGGATATCACAATAAGATACAAAAAGATAGTATGGTGTTAGGTTCTAACGGGCTCCCGAATCCAGATCAACACTAATAAAGCGAATAAAAGGGAAACGGGCAAAATACTTAAAGCCATCGTATACGACGATAGCGGAAAATTGGTTGCATCCGATGATGCCGCCTGACTCTTCAATAAAAACCCCACCAAGGGCATAAACAAAGGCGCACCAAAGATAATACTCAGCATATTGGTAAAACCCATGGCTGTACCACGGACTTCCTCTGGAGCAATCTCATTGACCAAGGCAAAGGGCAACATATAAACACTGGAGAACATTCCCGTCAAAAAGAATAAAGCCACAACATACACAAAATGCAAATGCGGAATATACAAGGCCATACTGAAAGTAACAAAAGCCGCTAAGGCACCTGTGGCCATCACACTCTTTCTACGACGAAAAAAATCAGACACATGCCCTAAGAATGGACACCCTACCCCTGCACCTAGAAATAATGCTAAATTCCCTAAGGCCGCTACTTGTATCGTAACCCCATAACGCGCCATTAGATAAGGGATACACCAATACGTCGCTAAAAGGCTAATTACGGGGAACATTAGGCCTGAAAATAAACCATTCAACCAGATTTGAGGTAATCCTAAAACGGCTACCAATTGTTGTTTAATGGATAAATGGGGAGTAATCTTTTTCAGATGATGGCTTTGTTTAGGTCGATCGTGTAAGAAGAGAGCCATTATTACTGTCAACACTAAACAGGTAATACCGGCACAAACCAGCACCGTACGCCATCCTAAATGGATCGCTGCCGTAGAAATAATTTCACTGCCTATACCCCCTGAAAACATCGCTAAGGCTTCACTCAAACCTACCACAAAAGCAAAATAGGCGGGCGAAAACCAACTGCCAATTAAGTAAAAACCACAGGCTAATGCAGGTGCCGTACCTAAGCCGGTTAACATTCTAGACCAAACTGCTGCGTGTACATTGGGACTCATTGCAAATAATAAAGTGCCAAGGGCACAAATAACCGTACCTGCAATCAATATGCGTTTAGGCCCTAAGCGATCGACCAACATTCCGCCAGGCATTTGTAATAATAAATAAGTCCAAAAATAACTAGAAGAAACCAATCCTATTGCTGCCACATCCGTATTAAAATCTTTCGCTAAGAAAGGTGCCATACCACTGACAGAGCCCTGGAGTATAAATTGCAGCAATAAAAAAGTAATCGCTAAGCCCCACATAAACCAGGCTTTAGAGCTAGGAACTTGATCGTGTGTAAACATATAGTTTCTCCCTTATATGTGAAGAAAAGGGCGGCTCGCCAGCCGCCCCTACAGGTGATCCGCCCACAAACAAATCACCCTAGGGTTTATTCTTTCATTACTAGCACATTTTCCATGATCAAATAACGTAAATCACAGCCAAAAAACATATTCAAAGCATCTTCAGGCGTACACACCATAGGTTCCCCACGGCGATTTAAAGACGTATTTAAGACCACTGCATTGCCCGTCAAACGACCTAAGGTGCTGATTAGTTCATAATAGCGCGGATTGGACTTTTGTGTAACCACCTGCGCCCGTACGGTACCATCTTCATGCACCACTTCGGGTATACGGGCTTTCCATTCTGGTGCCGCATCAAAGGTTATGGTCATATAAGGCGCAGGATGGTCGCTTTGCAAGATATCTTTAGCCACCGTATCCAATAAACTAGGGCAAAAAGGCCGCCAACGCTCGCGGTATTTAATCTGTTGATTGATTTTATCAGCAATGCCCGCAGCATTAGGGCACCCTAAAATACTGCGATTGCCCAAGGCTCTAGGACCAAATTCCATACGCCCTTGAAACCAGGCCAAGGGTTCACCTTCGGCTAATAATTTAGCGGCGTACTCTACCGTATTGTCCAATACGCGAAAATGTGGTCTAGCGACATGTTGCTCACACGCTGCCACACACGCTTCTGTGGTATAACTAGGCCCCAAATAAACATGTTCTAAAGGTTGTATGGGTATTGAATGCAAAGAAGCCGCATAAGTGGCCGCCCCTACTGCCGTGCCGGCATCATTCGCTGCAGGTTGCACAAACAATTCTTTTAGTCCAGGTAATTGCAACAATCTTTGATTCAACTTCACATTTAAAGCAACCCCACCAGCAAAACACAAACGCCCCGTTTCTTGAATAATATCGCCCAAATAATGCTGCACTAAAGCCAGCACGCTATCTTCCAACATTTTTTGCAGTCCCGCGGCATAATGCACATAAGGCTCATCGATGTCATCGCCTACACGCATCGGTCCTAGCCAATCCACTAACTTAGAACTAAAATAATAAGATTGCCCATTTTGTTTATGGCGGCGTAAGCCTACGGTATTCACCAAACGCGTGTTGACCTTAAAATTTTTCCCATTAAAATCCAATAAAGGGGATAGATCATAACGACTGGCATCGCCATAAGGCGCCATGCCCATCACTTTAAATTCACCGTCTAACATTTCAAAGCCCAAATATTGCGTCATTGCGCCATACAAACCGCCTAAGGAATCGGGATCAAAGAATTCTTTAATTTTATGAATGCGGCCATTTTCATCGGCATAGCCTAAAAATGTAGAAGCATATTCCCCTTTGCCATCTACACCCAAGATGGCCGCCCTGCCTTTAAAGCCGCTTAAGTGATAAGCACTGCTGGCATGGGTTAAATGATGCTCTATAGGCATAAATTGTGTTCTGTGTAGATCAAAGCCTAAGTCTTTTAAAAAAGAAAATACTCTTTTTTTATTGCGTCTATAGTGCCGATTGCCATTGAATAGAGCATCTAAGGCTCTATCGGGAGAATACCAATAGCGTTTGGCATAGTGCCAACGCGCCGCAGAGAATAAACCTATAGGGGCAAAAGGAAAAGCGACGATGTCTATATCTTGAGGACTCAACCCCGCATCCTGTAAACACCAACGCGTCGC
>VFJT01000038.1 GCA_009885935.1 Gammaproteobacteria bacterium | reverse complement strand
GCTGTAGATAAAACAAACACAAGGAGTTGTCATGACGTAATTTAACACATCATAAAACCGGCAATCTTAATTGTCGCTGACCGGCAAAGATAGTTGACGTTTGATAATAGGGGTAGGCATGCTCACTTGCGGTACATCCAGAGGGCACAAATTCCCCGTGAACCATACAGAATAAGCGTTTACAATCCTCTTCAGAGGAACCCGAAGAAAGAGCGGGGGAAAATTCAAATTTTGGAAGGTCTTTCCCTTCTTTTTGTTGAAAATCAATTTTTCCGCCTCTGCTTGGAATGCTTGAACAGAGCTCACCTACCCATTCATCTTTGTGCTTTTTTTTAGGCTCTGGCAACCTATCTGCTTTTAGCTCATCAAGCAGAGTTCTGGCAAGAGTCGAGCCAATGGTTTGTTCCGAGACAGAAGCTGCTGATTTTTCAGCTTTTTCATCGAATTTTTCTTCCATATATTTTTTGCTACCTACCGCTCATATTTCGATAAAGTATAGCATACAGCCCTTTTTTATATCGCCTTAATATATAGGGTCGGCCCCGATCCTGGTCAAAAAGGGTCAAACCCAAAGTTGTAGTAAAAATACTCGTTATTTCCGAATCTAAGTTAACTTAGATTTCTTTACCGAGAAACTTTACCAAAAAACAGGGCTTTTTGCCCTACTCTGCTCACTTGCTGGAAGAGTAAAGAAAACGAAGGTTTTCTTTACTCTTGTTTTAACTTTGGCCCAGATCCTATTAAAGGTCTGGAATCTTCCGATTTGCACTTTGGTTGTTCAAAGAACATAGAGGTAACCATTTCCAAAAATGAAGGTTGTGGCAAATAAGGTTTTCTAGATAGATGGCTTTCTTGAATTGCAGGGGATTCTGGGCTGGCTTTTACTTTAGCCACTATATCGTTGCCGGAACCATCGGGTAGCCCCAAATCAGAAATGACCAAATCATATCGTTTAGCCGCTAATGTTTTAAAGCTGCCATATCTGTTAGATGATAATAACGGTGCATCATCTCCTACATTTTCATCTTCATTCGCTTCTTGTTTCGTTATCGAGCAAGATATATTTTCACGCGGCGGCACAGTAGGAACCTGCGC
>VFJT01000004.1 GCA_009885935.1 Gammaproteobacteria bacterium | reverse complement strand
TATACCGCGGATAATCATTGTAACCGTGATTTCCCTGCGCATAAAAGGTCTCTGGATTCGGCTCATTCAACGGTGCTTTTAAGGCAAATCGTTCTGGCAGATCAGAATTAGCAATAAACAGCTTGCCGAAGGCCACGGCATCGGCTTTTCCAGTTTCAATTAACTGCTCCGCCATTTCCTGAGTGAGTTCTTGATTGGCGATATAAACGCCGCCAAATATTTGTTTTAATTTATCGCCTATATATCCTTCTCCCTGACGTTCACGTGCCAGTATAAAAGCGATTTTACGTTCCCCCAATGCTTTGACTGCATAAGAAAAGGTTTCTAAGGGGTTTGAATCGCCCATATCGTGTGAATCGCAACGCGGAGCCAAATGCACGCCAACTCGTCCTGCGCCCCACACAGAAATGACCGCATCTACGACTTCTAACAAAAGGCGCGCACGATTCTCCAAACTACCGCCATACTGATCGCTGCGCTGATTGGTACTGTCTTGCAAGAACTGATCGATGAGATAACCATTGGCCGCGTGCACTTCTACACCATCGAATCCTGCCTCTTTTGCATTGTGTGCTGCTTGCCTATAGCTTTCTATAATGCCCGGTATTTCTTCTGTAGACAAAGCTCGCGGTGTTACAAAATCGGTTTTCGGCCGTACCAAACTAACGTGTCCTTTAGGCGCAACGGCGCTGGGTGCTACCGGCAAGTCGCCATTTAGAAACATGGGGTGAGAAATTCTGCCTACATGCCATAACTGCAAAAAGATACGTCCATTTTTTTGATGCACCGCATCGGTCACTTTTTTCCAACCTTCAATTTGTGCGTGAGACCAAATGCCCGGAGTATCGGCATATCCCACCCCCATAGGGCAAATAGAAGTAGCCTCGCTGATGATTAAACCGGCACCAACGCGATCGCTATAATATTGCGCCATCATTGCATTGGGGACTCGACTTTCTCCCGCTCTGGATCGCGTCAGCGGTGCCATCACCATACGATTGGGTAAAGTTAAGTCGCCAACCTTGAGTGGCGTGAATAAGTTTGACATATTGTTTCTCCTGTTTCTTTAAAAAAATTTTAGCTACTCTCCCCTTCCGCTCCCTAACGGTCGCGGCTCAGTTAATCCGTTCATAACCGAGCCGCGACCGTTAGGGAGCGGAATCTGCGAACAGTTACGTTCTTTAACGCATTAAATCGGCTAGGGCTTGCCTAAACTGCGGTCCGTAAGAGACCCCCCCTACGGGCACTTTGCCTTCTAAGGCTTCCGTCACTTTATAGACCCACTCTGGACCAAAACCGCCGCACAATTCAAGCATTTGATAGCCTTCGGCAGCCAATGCTTTGGCGACATCAATGACTTTGCTTTTATCCGCCATATCAATGCCTACCGCCTTAAAGCGATAGCCATTTTTTTCAGTTATTATACTATTCTCTTCGGCACTAAAGCCCGGCGTTAAAAATATAAATGCAAATGAATTAAATTTCATGATAGTTTTTCCTCTTTATACTACCCAATAAACTTGCCCAGTCTGCAATCCTTCCACACTTTTGCTGTATGCTAATGCGGCACGTGCTGCAGGGACTGATTCAAATCCTCTAAAATAAGCTGCATACTCCTCCATTGATTCAGTGATCACCGTTGGACTGACGCTATTGACCCTAAGACCCCTAGGCAATTCCAATGCTGCACTTTTAACAAAAGCATCTAGCGCAGCATTCACCATGGAAGCAGAACTGCCATATTGAATGGGATCGCGGCTTAATACACCGCTGGTTAAAGTAAAAGAACCACCGTCATTTAAATATTTCATACCCGCTAAGACTACATTGACTTGCCCCATCAATTTACTATTTAAACCTATGGCGTACTCTTTTTCAGTCATATCGGATAATTGTCCAAAATGCACTTGACCTGCCGCCAACACAACTGCATCAATGTTTTTGACTTCTTGATACATCGCTTCTATGGATTGCACATTGCTAATATCCACTTTGATATCCCCGTGGCTGCGGCCTGCGGCAATCACTTCATGTCGCTGGCTTAATTCTTTAGAAATAGCCCGACCTATAGCCCCCGTTGCGCCTATAACAATTATTTTCATACTATACCTCTTTCATCTATATATCGAAAATATTCGATATATACTATTAAAAAAATAGCTTCTTTACCTACAAAGAAGCCGCCAATTTTGCAACAAATTGCGCTATCTGCACTTCATTGCGTTTGTAGAACGTCCATTGCCCGGAACGAGTCGTAATAACCAAACCCGCTTGTTCCAAAAGCCCTAGATAATGGCAAACGGTAGATTGAGCAAGCTCAGCTTTTTGTTGGATTAACCCACAACACACACCATCGCGTACAACGTCAGATTGTGCTGCAGGGAAATGCTGCTTGGGATCTTTCAACCAAGCCAGGATTTGCCGCCGTGTCTCGTTTGCCAGTGCTTTGAATATCAATTTTTCGTTCATAGAGGGTATTATATATCTAATTAACTCGATATGTCAATGCTTTTGAGCGAAAAATAAATTTTTATGAAAATCAATGAGATATATTCGCCATCAATAAAGATATAAAAAAGCCCGTAGGGGCAGGCCCCCGTGCCTGCCCTAAATGGGCGACCACGGGGGGTCGCCCCTACACTAAATGTCGTGCATCAGCAAAATTATCAAACGTCAACTATCTTTGCCGGTCAGCGACAATTAAGATTGCCGGTTTTATGATGTGTTAAATTACGTCATGACAACTCCTTGTGTTTGTTTTATCTACAGC
>VFJT01000208.1 GCA_009885935.1 Gammaproteobacteria bacterium | reverse complement strand
TAAGTTTAATCGTAGGTGCCAGTTTGGGGGCCTATGTGTATCAATTTTTTGGTGCGAATGCCTTATGGCAAAGCTGTGCGTATATCGGTGTAGCGTGTTTTGGGTTGTGTTTCATGGGGTTATTCAAGAAGGGCGGCTCACGGATCTGCCCCTACGGAAACACTACTTTCACCTAAGTACTGGTGAAATACTAGAAGATTTCCCATGTGACGGATCTAAAACCCGCAAAGCGGCTGCTATGCTGTCCTTATATCCCCCGTCTTCCAATACTACTTTCTGTTTCTCCGACTCTAGTATACCCTGTAATTCATTATTATCCTGAGCGTCGTGAACTTTTTTAGCTAAGCCACGAACATCCTCTTCATGCTTGTGCTGCCCCGATAGACCACCAAAAAAACTCACCACCGCAGCTCTTTTGCCATCATGATAAAAATTAAACGGTGCTATAGCATACTGGTTCAACGCAGCTAAAACGTCTCTTTTACTAGACATTAACTCTTTTTGCTCTTGCTCTTTTTCTGGTGTAAACGCTGGCAAATTACTCAATGCCTCAGAATAAAGTTGGGGTAAATTGTTTTGCCCAGGAGTGTCTGCTGCACCGCCCCAAAAGGCTAGGTAATAATCTTCCGAGTCAGAATTAACTACCGCCTGAGCTTTGTTAAAAACACAGTCCTTGGAATGCGGCACTACCGGTATGATGACATTCATGCCGTCTTGATTTCGTTGCCACAATTTATTGACTGCAAACAAACCTAATTCATCTTGCAATTCTACATTACCTTGAAATTGTGGGTGTCTTTTATCGTGCAACGTAGGCAACGGGTGAACTGCACCATCCATGTGGCTCTCTGGATCAGTTAGCTTTCCAGCAACAGCGGCTAGGCCACTGCCGCCTTGTGGCACAGTGGGGCCTGTAAATCCCCAGTTTTGGTGGTCCGCATTCTGATTCTCTAAAGCCTGCTCTGGATTCCCAGGGTAAACAAAAAGGCTGTTATCGACCCTAAGATTGTTATTGTCATTAATACGGACACCATCCGCCGCACATAGATAACAACTCACACCGTCTTTAGCATATGACCCCTCACGCAAGACATCTGCATAAATATTCGCATTTATGAACCCTTTTTCCATCACTAAGTAGAGCACTCGTCCTCGCGCATTAGCAGCCATAATTTACCTCGCTATCTTATTATTACTATTTAGGGTTCTTATATGACCCTTAGAGAAAAGTATAAGCGCTTTCGCAAAAAAGAGCAATAATTGCACTGTTTTTTGTTTTAAAACAACACCCTGAAAAAAGCTGACAAAAGCTTGACAGGCCGCGCGTAATGGTGCAGCATTACAAAATTACGGCTGAGAAACGCTATGACAAACGATAACTGGTTGAACTTTGTAGAATTTTGTGCCAAAGATAAGTTTAAACTTCCCTCATGTGGGTTTAACCGCCATGGCCGTTTTTATGTTAGTGAACATATTCTTGGTTAGTTGGTTGCAAAAACCATTGCTGCATGTTTTCAATCGCGGCAGTAAGTTATTTTACGGCGGCTGCGGGGCTGTATTAATGGGCTTAGGGCTGTATGTAGGAAGCCTATCAAACGTCAACTATCTTTGCCGGTCAGCGACAATTAAGATTGCCGGTTTTATGATGTGTTAAATTACGTCATGACAACTCCTTGTGTTTGTTTTATCTACAGC
>VFJT01000018.1 GCA_009885935.1 Gammaproteobacteria bacterium | reverse complement strand
TTTTGCAAGCGCCATAGCCTAATGCTCGTGCTTATTGTATTCTTTGTCATTCTATCCGCGCGTATACTGTATTTTGCGTATGGACCATTGATCAATGGCAATACGCCGTTCTATTTCCAGCTGAGTCCCGGGCAATCCACCTACGATATCACTACAGCTTTAGAAGCGAAAGGATATTTACAAAGACATGAACGTCGTTACTTCTATTGGTTAGCGCGTTTTTCAGGGCAAAGCAATCGTTTGCAAGCGGGTTATTATGCATTTCAACCCGGCGATTCGGCGGCACGTATTTTATATAAATTGACACACGGCGAAGTGGATATACAAAATATCACTTTAGTCGATGGTTGGACTGCAGATAAAGTGTTGCAAGTGGTTGCGGGCGATCCGCGCTTACAGCATTCGCCTGTATTACTATCGCACGAGGCTTTGTGTAGAGCCTTAGGTTTGCCCGCAGATGCCTCATTAGAAGGGATGTTTTGGCCGGATACTTACGCCATGTATCCGGGGTATTCTGATTTACTGCTTTTGCAGCGCGCGCATCGTTTAATGGAAAATAATCTACAATTATTGTGGGCAACGCGGGCAGTGAATTTGCCCTATCATTCGCCTTATGAAGCTTTGATTATGGCTTCCTTGGTGGAACAAGAAACAGCATCGACGGTGGAGCGATATCTCATGGCAGGGGTGTTGATCAATCGTTTAAAACTAGGCATGTATTTGCAAATTGACCCTACGGTGGTTTATGCTTTACGCAGTCGTTATGATGGCCATCTAACGCGCAATGATTTAAAAATCAATAGCCCCTATAATACGTATAGGCGCAAAGGGCTACCGCCTACGCCTATTGCTTTGCCTAGTTTAGATGCTTTAATGTCAGTCTTGCATCCTAGTATGAGCGATTATCTTTATTTTGTGGCTAGAGGGGATGGTCTACATACGTTTTCGGCGACCCTAGCAGAGCATAATGCTGCTGTAGTGCAATATTTAAAAAAAGGGGCGAGCAATCAGTGAGTAAAGAGGCAAAATTTATCAGCATAGAAGGTGGCGAGGGTGCTGGTAAGAGTACCGCCATAAAAACCATACAAAGTTATCTAAATCATCGTGGCATTGCGCATATCGTTACGCGCGAGCCAGGGGGCACGCCTTTGGCTGAAAAGATCCGTTCGTTGTTATTAGATAAAAGCGATGAAACTTTATTGCCTGAAACTGAACTGCTGTTATTTTTTGCGGGCCGTTATCAGCATGTTGAACATGTGATTAAACCCGCTTTAGAGAAAGGTTTGTGGGTTATTAGCGATCGTTTTGTGGATGCCAGTTTTGCTTATCAGGGCGCGGGGCGCGGCATAGCGGAAAGCAGAATTGAATATTTAAAAGAATGGCTGATAAAAGATTTATCTCCTCAACACACGCTACTATTAGATGCACCGCCCGCGCTGGGTTTAGACCGCATCAAAGCGCGTGGCGAGTTGGATCGCATTGAAGGTGAGAAAATTGATTTTTTTAACCGAGTACGCGCATACTATTTAGAAAAAGCTGCCAAAGAGAAAGCGCGCTTTCACATCATCGACACCAGTGCCTCATTGGCCGATGTGGAAGAAAATACGCGGTTGTGGTTAGAGGATATTTGTGGGGATTATACTCGCTAAAGAGAATACAATGTTTTCGCAGGGGCAGACCCCCGTGTCTGCCCTAAATAAAAGGAATTATTATGAAAAATCTATTCATTTTTACAGCCACTTGGCTAGTGGCTCTAGGCTTATTAATATTGTTGAATGTACAAGCTCCAGAAGGAGTCTTTGTATCGCATCTGCCTGGAGGTCGTTTGCTCATTTGGCCGGTAGCCAGTGTTATCCTCGGTTTCGTGAGCTTCGGGTTAAATTTTATCAACGATAGCATACGTTTCCGTAAAAAAAGTTTTATTTTTATTATTTTCTTTAATATCGCGGCTTTATTCGTGAGCGCGCTCATTTTGCTGTTTTTAATTCGCATCGCCGCAACGACATTTGGTTTTTCCAATATAGAGCAGATTTTTTCAGTCACCGGAGAAACCTTTTTAAGAGTCCATTTTTGGTCGCTTATCTTCTATATACTAGTGGTACAAAGTATTATTAATTTTATAGATCAAATGGCGAAGATGATAGGTTCTAGAATTTTGATTAATATTATCTTGGGGCATTATCGCCAACCCAAAACAGAAGAACGGATTTTCATGTTCTTGGATCTGCAAGGATCAACTACCGTTGCCGAGCGCTTAGGTCATGAGCAATTTTGTAAACTAATTCAAGATTGTTTCGCCGATCTAACACAAAGTGCGTTGATGCATGAGGTTGAGATTTATCAATACGTAGGCGATGAAGCCATTCTAACTTGGAATAAAGCAAAAGGCTGTAAAGACGCCAATTGTTTGCGTGTGTTTTATGATTTTCACGATACGTTGGCTAAAAGAGCGGATTATTATCTCAAAAAATACCAATATATTCCCGTCTTTAAAGCGGGGGTGAATATGGGCGCTGTCGCCGTTGCCGAAGTGGGTACGATAAAACGCAATATCGCTTATTTGAGCGATGTGCTGAATACAGCAGCCAGAATTGAAAGTCTGTGCAATGAGATTGGCAAGCCACTACTCATTTCAGAAGAAGTTACCTTAATGTTAGGGGTTGTTCCCGGGTATGAAATGCGGTTTACCAAGGAAATACAACTGCGGGGTAAAAATAAATTGGTAAAAATATACAGTGTGGAAAGGGCAATATAGTCTTTTTATTTTTCAACAAATGAGATAGAGAGAGCGAGTGTGAAACATATAGGAATAGTAGATATTACGACGGTTGGCGCTTGTATTTGCGCGAATGAAATTGTAACTGAATATATCCGTATACATCAAACAGAGACGCACCCAGAATTTACGATTCATTCATTTCCATTTTCTCTGTACAAAGAATATGTTTTATCACAAAATTGGGAAGAATTGTCTAATATTATTCTTTTATCCATTAAGAAATTGTGTCGTAGTGGATGTGAGTTTATCATTATTCCCTCAAACACTCCGCATTATGCCATAAAAAAGATTATGGAGCGTTCTCCAGTTCCTGTTTTAAATATGATTGATCTCGTTTCAGAAGAGTGTGTTTCTAGAGGATATAAAAAGGTTTCTATTTTAGGTACGAAGGTAACTATGCAGGGAGGTCTTTACAAGGACCATCTTAATAGTAAGGGAATTGTAATAACAACACCAGATGAGGATGGTTGTAATCTAATAAATAGTTTAATTTTTGACTATATTATTCCTCTGAAAAAAGATAGAGAAAGTTTCTCAGTGGTGGTTGCAGATACTGTGATAAAAAAAATAGACTGTGACGCAATTATTTTGGCATGTACAGAGTTGCCAGATGTTTATAATGAAACAAATTTACTTAAACCCGTGTTAGATACAACAAGATTTATTGCGCATAAAGCAATAGAATTTTCTGAGTTATAACAATTTTAATATTTTTTAAGGATTAAAGAGATAATAACATACCTAATCTAACTTATTCTTGACAGTGTGCGCAATAAAAAGTAGAGCGCCCACTTAACATAACCGCCGTAATCGGCGTTTGGCAGTGAGTACAGGGCGCCTCTTTCCGGCCGTAAACCAGTAGTTTTTGTTGAAAATAACCGGGTTTGCCGCTGCTGTCTACAAAATCTTTTAAGGTAGTGCCGCCTGCATGGATTGCCTGTTGTAATACTTCTTTTATAGTGCTAACTAGCGTTTCGCATTCTTGCAAAGACAGACTGTGTGCTGCTCTCAAAGGTAAAATGGCAGCCCGAAACAAGGCTTCGCTGGCATAAATATTGCCTACGCCTACAACGATGGTACTATTCATTAAAGCGACTTTAATGGCCACGCGGCGGTTTTGTAATCGGGCGAATAAATAAGCAGCATTGAATTCTGCGCTGAATGGCTCTGGGCCTAAACGGCTCAATAAAGGATGTTCTAAAGCCGTTTCGCACCATAACCAAGCGCCAAAGCGTCTAGGGTCGGTATAACGTAATAAACGACCATCGTCTAATGCAATATCAAGGTGATCGTGTGGACCAAATTTTTGCTTGTGACTGAGTAAATGCACCGATCCCGACATGCCTAAATGTACGATGACGTCACCTTTATCGGTGTGTAACAATAGATATTTTGCACGGCGACTCACGTGTGTAAACCGACTGTCTAATAACTGTTTACGCAGCTCGGCCGTCACTGGATAACGTAATTTGGGTTGCCGTACAGTCACAGAAGTAACGCACAATCCGGGCAAGTGTTGCGCTAAACCCCGTTTACAGGTTTCGACTTCGGGTAATTCTGGCATAGCTGCTCCAGGAGAGATTGCACTGTTCATTCGTAGGGGCAGCCCCCTGTGGCTGCCCTGGTTAGGGCGGGCACGGGGGCCCGCCCCTACGAAAAACAGCACGTTACTTTTTTATTGTTACTCTCGCCAAGTCAAATCCAACTCTCTAGCCGCCTTTAAATCATCCAAACGACGTACGGGCAACAGATGCGGCGCTTGTTTGACTAGGTCAGGAGAATCGTGTGCTTCTTGCAAAATCGTAATTAAGATATTGACAAAATTATCCAATTCTTCTTTAGATTCTGTTTCGGTAGGCTCGATCAAAAAGCATTCTGGCACCAATAAAGGAAAGTAAGTCGTCGGTGCATGCACGCCATAATCCAATAAACGCTTCGCGATATCTTTGGCGCTGACCCCCAAAGTTTTGGCTTCTTTTTTAAAGGTAATGATAAACTCATGACTGGCGCGTCTATCTGGGAAAGCCAAAGTGAAACCGGCTTGTTGCAAGCGTGCCATTAAATAATTAGCATTTAAAGTAGCGTATTCTGAAACGCGGCACAGCCCTTCACGGCCTAATAAGCGCGCGTAAATATTGGCGCGTAAAATAATACCGGCGTTGCCCATGAATGCAGATAAACGACCTATGCTTTGCGGACAATCTTTTTCGGTTAACCATCTATAGCGTTTGCCATCGTAGCCTACGGTAGGCGTAGGTAAAAAAGGTTTTAAGCGCTCATTGGCCGCTACAGGGCCGGAACCCGGGCCACCGCCACCATGCGGAGTGGCAAAAGTTTTGTGTAAGTTGATATGCATGACATCAAAGCCCATATCGCCAGGTCTACACTTGCCTAAAATAGCATTTAAGTTAGCACCATCGTAATATAATAACCCGCCTGCTTCGTGGATAATTTTTGCGATATCACTGATGCGACGTTCGAATACACCTAGGGTCGATGGATTGGTTAACATAATACCTGCAGTATGTGGGCCTACGGCGGCGCGTAAGGCATCTAGATCCACATCGCCGTGTTTATCGGTAGGAATTTCTTTAATGCGAAAACCGCACATAACGGCGGTAGCGGGATTGGTGCCATGCGCGGCATCAGGCACTAGAAATTCAGTGCGCGCGGTATCGCCGCGGGATAAATGATAAGCGCGTATCATGGCGACACCGGCGAATTCACCTTGCGCGCCCGCCATCGGCGTTAAAGATACGGCACTCAAACCCGTAATATGACTGAGTATTTGCTGCAACTCATAAGCGGATTGTAAATAACCTTGGCTATGGCTGGCAGGGGTGAGGGGATGATGTTGTAAGAAGCCTTCTAAGCTGGCTAATTGATGCACGCCGCGTGGATTGTACTTCATGGTACAAGAGCCTAAAGGATAAAATTGTGTGTCTATAGAAAAATTTTTGCGCGACAATTGCGTGTAATGGCGCACCACTTGTAACTCAGATACTTCTGGAAAAAGGGGCGCTTTATGTCGCAATAAATGTGCGGGAATATCATTCGCTTCTGGGGCATTACGGGGGGCTTGTAAATGGTTGCGACGCCCTTTGGCACTGATTTCAAAAATAAGCATGATGATTAATCCTCTACAGTAGTAGCTATGTGCTGTAAAGCGTGTTCTAGCGCTTGCACATAAGCATTGATATCGTCAGCAGTTTTGGTTTCGGTGACGCAGATCAATAAACAATGATCTAATTCCGGCGACAGTACGCTTAAGTCTAAACCCGCTAAAATATTTTTCTTTAATAGGGCTAGGATCAAGGCATCCGCCGTGCACGGGCATTCTATGACGAATTCATGAAAATAGGGGCTATTAAAGCGTAAACTTATACCTGGTATAGCTGTTAAAGATGTACACAAGGCTTTGCTATTAGCATGCGAAGCTTTGGCTACATCACTAAGGCCGCTAGCGCCTAATAAGCTCATATAAATCGTTGCTGCGGTAACGGCCAAACCTTGGTTAGTACAAATATTAGAAGTGGCTTTGGCGCGACGGATGTGTTGTTCGCGTGCTTGCAGCGTTAAACTAAATCCAGGTTTGCCCTCTTGGTCTACTGTTCTGCCGATCAAGCGTCCCGGCATTTGTCGTACATACTCCATTTTAGTGCATAAAAAACCGAAATAAGGGCCGCCGCTCGCTAAAGGAATACCTAAAGGTTGACCTTCACCGCAGACGATGTCAGCACCGCGTTGTCCCCAAGCGCCGGGCTCTTTCAATAAGGCCATGGCGATGGGATTCACCACGGCAATGACCAAGGCTTGATGTTGATGCGCCCAATCGGTGATGGCGTCGACTTCTTCTATGCCGCCAAAAAAATTGGGTTGTGCAATGACAACGGCAACGATGTCACCGTTTTCTATTTTAGGAAACTGCGCTTCTAAACACCCTGTTTTGTCGTTATAAGGTAGCGTTTCTAACTGTATCCCTTGAGGCCGCACTAAAGCTTCAATGGTTTGTCGATAATGTGGATGTAAATTCCCAGCGATCAAAATACGCGGTTCTTTAGCCGCTGTATTTGCGCGCACTGCCATTAACACGGCTTCCGCTAAAGCAGAAGCACCATCGTATAACGAAGCATTGGAAACTTCTAAACCCATGAGATGCGCCATCATGGTTTGATATTCATACAACAATTGCAAGGTGCCTTGACTGGCTTCAGCTTGATACGGTGTATACGCGGTTAGAAATTCGCCGCGACCGGTAATCTGCCATACTGCGGCAGGAATATGATGTTCATACGCTCCTGCTCCTAAAAAGCAAGCCAAGCCGCCATCGCGCTCTGCGCGCTCTTTCATGTCGCGACCCATGGCCATTTCGTTTAGGCCAGAGTCTAGTGCGTCTAAATTTCTAATGCGTAAACCACTCGGGATTTCATCGAATAAATCATCGGTGCTGTTGACACCGATGGTGTTTAGCATTGCTTTAACATCATCTTCTGTATGTGGGATAAAGGGCATGGGATCACCTATTCTTCTTCGTTTAACATCGCTTGATAATCTGTAGCGGACAATAAGCTCAATGGCAATTCGCCGACTAACTTCACTTTAAATAACCAGCCCGCGCCATAGGGTTCTTGGTTAATCAATTCTGGTTTGTCGTTTAGAGCAGTATTCACTGCAATGACTTCGCCATCTACGGGGCTATATACATCGGCAGCCGCTTTAACGGATTCTACTACAGCAGCATCGTCGCCTACAGCCAATGCTTTTTTAACGGCAGGTAAATCTACAAAGACTAAATCGCCTAGCAAAGATTGGGCGTGTTCGGTAATGCCTATAGTGGCGGTGTCGTTTTCAACACGCACCCATTCGTGGGTGGTGGTATAACTTAATTCTTGCGGTAGAGTATTCATGTGTGCTCCTTATGGGGTTTTACTAGAGTTAAAGGGAACAAAAGGCGGTTTAACGATATGGGCTTTATGCGCTTTGTCGCGGATGATCACGTCACACTGTTTGTAATCGCCTTTAGGAATGCGCGCAAAAGCAATGGATTGTCCTAAGGTCGGTGCAAAGGAACCGCTGGTGGTAACCCCTTCTAGTCCGTCGGCCAACACGACGCGTTGATGCGATCGCAACACGCCTCTGTCTGCTAACACCAAACCCACCAATTGCTGCGCCACACCGCGTTCTTTCTCGGCCAATAAAGCGCTTTTGCCTATGAATAATCGTTCTGCGGGTTGCAAAGCGATGGTCCACGCTAAATTGGAACACAAAGGCGAGGTGCTTTCATCCATATCCTGGCCATATAAATTGTAGCCTGCTTCTAAACGCAAAGTATCGCGTGCGCCTAGGCCGCAGGGTTTAAAACCAGCGGCACATAATTGTTGCCATAAAGCGACAACGCGTTTATTGGGAACAATCAATTCAAAACCATCTTCGCCGGTATAGCCTGTGCGCGCGATGAATAAATCGTCGCTGTCAGCACATTCAAAACGGGCTATGGTATGTAGGGTCTCGGTGATAAAAGGATCGTTTAAAGAGGTTAATAGGGCTAGCGTTTCTGGGCCTTGTACGGCAAGAATAGCGAGGTCATCGCGGCGCTGCAAGCTTAGGGCGTAGTGATCGACATGACTTTCCATCCACTGTAAGTCTTTTTGAGCGCTACCAGCGTTTAAAACTATGCGATAATGTTGGGTGTCTATAAAATAGACAATCAAGTCATCGATAACGCCGCCTTGTTCATTGAGCATACAGCTGTATAAAGCGCAGCCTTGATGGGCCATTTTGTCTATGTCGTTGGCCAATAGATAGCGCAAATAATCGCGGGCGCCGGTACCCAAAACATCCACCACCACCATATGGGAGACATCAAAAACACCCGCGTGCAGCCTTACCTGATGATGCTCCTCTAGTTGCGAGCCATAATGCAACGGCATGTCAAAACCAGCGAAATCAACCATTTTGGCGCCCATGTCACCATGAGCGTCATACAATACAGTGCGTTTGCCCATTTTTTGTTCTACCCTTGTGTCATTTTATTTGCGGCGCATTATCGCATATTTATGGGAGCACTGCATCTAAATGGGGGTTGTTAGGTTGTTTTTACCGCGGGTGAAATGACAAAGAAGAACTGCCGCGCCTTGATCCTTGTTCGCTTCCTATCTGCTTTTGCTCTTCTTCATTAAGCTTACGGATAATCACGGTAATGATAGCTTGAAGATGGCCTTGCTGGTTTTTTATCTTAATTTCTCCCAAGGCACTTAATAAATGGTATATATTTTTGATTTCTTGACGATCACATTTGTCTCTCAACTCTTTTATGTTCGAAAAATGCTGACGGCCCAATGTTTCAGTGCGGAAATTCTCACGTAAAAACATGGTTATGGAATAGCCACTCCCAAGATACATATCGAGCAGGACTTTAGCTTTATCAAAATTAGTCTTTGCAGTGGTTCCATCCCAAGCGTGAGAAAATTCATCCACTAAGGATTGATTAAAAGTTGAAGATTCATCGCTAGCAGCTTGTATTAAAGAATAAGCATTTTCTTCCCTGTGTGCGTCTTCTATAACAAAGTTAATCTTTTTGATATCAGCTATTAATTGATTGATATTGAGATGATTTTTAATAAATTGTGGAAGATAAACATTTAATTTTGGTTTATCCAAAAAATTGCGTAATAAGTTAAACTCTTCAGGAGATATTATGTCTGCTATTTGTTGCTTAGACACCATTGGCTGATTTTTTAATTGTATCTGCCGTAATTCTATTATGATCTTATCTCTAAGAAAATCTCTGTCCATCTGCTTTTTTCGCGGTATAAAGGGGGAACTTTGATACATAGAATTTACCTTCTTTGCTTAGTTATTGAACGATCATTATAAGTAAGGAAAATAGTAGTTGCAAGTTGTAAAGAATATGGTCTTTAGCTTGCCGGGTCCTGACCCGCGCCATCCCCGCCGTACTCGTGCCTGCGCCGTCGGGGGCCCCTGTCGCGGCTCAC
>VFJT01000130.1 GCA_009885935.1 Gammaproteobacteria bacterium | reverse complement strand
CTGTAGATAAAACAAACACAAGGAGTTGTCATGACGTAATTTAACACATCATAAAACCGGCAATCTTAATTGTCGCTGACCGGCAAAGATAGTTGACGTTTGATAAACATCAAAGGTAGTAAAAAAATATCTTTTTTTAGTTCAGCTAAGGTAGACTATAGCGAGAGCAGTATCCAGGATATTATGCACGAGGTGTTTATGCGGCCGCAAGCTGAAGGTATGTTTAATAAGGGAGACCTTAGGGACAGTGGGAAAGCATTAATGCAAGCTTTAAGCTGTAATGAGAAGGAACTTCTGGATATTAGTTATGCCTATAGAGTGTTTGCATCGACTGATATTCAGAGTAAAAGATCCACAGATGAAATGGTTGAGGACTTTGTTGAAGGCTACCTCCCCACCAAGATGGATAATATACCCGATCGAGTGAAAGCTGTTTTCAAAGGGCTTTTTTCACCACCCGGCCCATCATCCAGCCCATCACCCCGTAACCAAGGTTAAGGTACTTCCCCTAAAGGCGACTCGTGAGCCGCTTTTAGGGTGTTCGCGTTATAGCGATAATATCAGAATGGGCTTTATCTAACTGGGGAGGGTGCTGATGGCGTTTCCGTTGCCGAGTCTGTGATTTCTGATACAGGCGCACATAGTTTTAGTAAAGTGAAGGTTTCTTTGACAGTGTCAATGTCGCTTGTTATCTTTTTACTATATTCATTCGCCAGGCTATAAGAGTTTGCTTTACCTACTATACCTTCCTGTTCTAGCCGATATTCACGTACTTGTTTAATCAAACGTGCGCACCATGTCTCTTTATCACCATAATGATAATATAGTTCATAGAGCCGTTCGATCATGGCTAAAAAAGCAGTTTGGAAATCTTGCGATATATCCGCTAAACCTTGGGTTTCAGCAAGCGTATTTATCGCTTTACAAGCCTTCAGCATGTCTGGAGTGATATTTTGTTGCTTCTCTACACCATCTAAGCCGTCAAAGCGAATGAGTGTCAAATAGCCGTAGGCTAAGGCTAGTATACGGAGATCAACTTCATCCACAATACTTTGTTTAAAATACTGGACTGCTTCTAGAAAATGACTTTTTGGGTCTTTTTCCTGATACTGTTCTGCAAGGTTCTCTTTATTTTTTACAGCCGCTAAACCGGTTGTAAAAGCAGTAGTACCACATTGTAATTGCTCGTATTTTGAGGGCTGACCCAGCGATGTGGGAACAAGAGCAGGCGCTTCATTTTCTGAAGAGAGGGGGAAAAAATTGACGGCAGGCATTTGATATCTCCTTCATAATGATATAATACAGAGGTCAATATTTAGCACTTTATTAAAGTACCACCTACCCATTGTAACAAAGCTACAGCCTTAATGCAATGGACAATTATGGATCCCAGGGCCGCCTCATGAAGAAGTCTCTTGAGTAGCAGTTTTGGATCTCAGAGCCCTCCTCATTTTAAAACCGTAGGGACGGATTTAACTATTTGAAAAAAAAGAAAAAATTCATACTCCTGATTTTGAAGAAAGTGAAATAAGAGTTAGGAGGAAATTGGGCTGTGCGAGCTAAACATTTGATTTTGAAGGGTTTTATTTCAACCCCAAAAATGGACACATTAAACTCGACAAAGAGGCAATTGTATCCTATACCTCTATATAATGGAGGAGTGTGATGCAAGTCAAATTTTGGGGTACGCGAGGTTCTATTCCAGTGCCTGGAGAGGGCACGGTGCGCTATGGCGGTAACACTTCTTGTGTAGAAGTTCGTAGTGCTGCGGGAACCACGGTGATCATCGATTGTGGTACAGGTCTTAGAGTTTTAGGTCAGCACTGGGCGTCTACAGAAGCAAAACCTATACATGCTTATATTTTATTGAGCCACACACACTGGGATCATATTCAAGGCTTGCCTTTCTTTCTACCTCTTTTTACGCCAGGTTATGAGTGGGATGTGTATGGCCCAAAAGGCTTAAGCTGCTCACTCAAAGATACGCTGTCGGGCCAAATGCAATACTCTTATTTTCCGGTGGGCATGGGGCATTTCACTGCAGCTATTCATTATCATGATCTGTTAGAAGGGGAGTTCTATTTAAAGGACATTAAAGTTAGTGTGCGTTATTTACATCACACCACATTAACCTGCGGTTTTCGCTTAGAAGTAGATGGTTGTGTAGTAGTGTATTCTTGCGATCATGAGCCTTATGTGGCCGCAGCGGCTTATGGTGATACGCCCTTGACTGAGCAAGATAAAAAACATGCCGAATTTGCACAAGGCGCAGATTTATTAATTCATGATGCGCAGTATAGTGAGGAAGAATACGCTAAGAAAATAGGTTGGGGACATAGCACAGCAGAATATGTCTGTAAGGTAGCGCAATATGCGGGGGTTAAAAAAGTAGCTTTAACGCATCACGAACCCACGCAATCAGACGAAGCGATCGATGCGCATTTGCATAGTATACAAGATCGTTTTTCTAAAAAAATGCCTGGGATAGAAATTTTTGCGGCAATGGAAGGGCAGACCATTTTATTTCCGTAGGGGCAGCCCCCCGTGGCTGCCCTAATAGGGCGGGCACAGGGGCCCGACCCTACGAATTCTTTCGGATATTCAAGCCCTAAGAGACAGTAGAACCTACTTCCACCATTTCAAACTCCATCTTGGTAGCGCCACAATCAGGGCAGCACCAATTGAGCGGGATATCGTCCCAACGTGTCCCAGGAGCGATACCTTCTTCAGGCCAGCCTAAAGCTTCATCGTAAGTCCAGCCGCACAATAAACACATGTATTTTTTCACGAGTAAAAGACCTCACTAACATTTGTACCTATTGTAATCAATTTAGACTCAGAAGTCAATTGCTAACCGCATCCAGCACCGTACCCACGGCCTCTTTAAAGGCAGCGCCATAGCTTTTGTGACAGTTTTGGTAAAAGGATTCGGCCATCAGTTTTTGACGCCAGGCCTTTAAATGTGGATAAGCGGCTAGATTAATATCAAGTAATTCAGCGACATCCAGCGCGGCTAATAGCGAAAAATCAGCAATGGTTAAATGATTACCGGCAATATAAGCCTGTTTTGTCAATTGCTGTTCTAGCACGGGTAGATAAGTATCTAGCCATAAACGGCCATCTTGCAAGGAGCGTTCGTCTTTAGTGGCGCCTGCTAATAAACGATAGATGTAAGTATTGAACATGATTTTAGAAGTCGCTAATGCGATGTGATTTGCAGCAAAATCCAACCATTGTTCGACGATGGCACGTTCTTCTAGATTCTTAGGATATACGCTAGAAGGGTGTTTATCCGCTAAATAACGCAAAATGGCATTACTTTCCGCTAATTTAAAGCCATTATCATCTATAGCTGGGATCTTGCCGTAAGGATTTATTTTTAAAAAATCACTTTGCCGTTGTTCGCCTGCGGCTATATTCACAATTTTAACTTCATAGGGTATGGCCAGATAGTTTAGTAAAAACCGTATTTTATTAGCAGGGGAAGATAGGGGGTTGCTGTATAGCATTAACATGATAATATACTCCGTGGTGAATGTAAGAACGCATTATGGGCAATATTTTTTTGGTGTTTTCGTCGGTTCGTTTTGAGGTGGCGGTGGTTCCGGAAACATAGCTGGACTACCTGGGCCACGAGAAACAGTTGGAGGTGGGTTAATACCCGAGCCGGTAGGTTGCGCTGGTGGTTGCTGCAAAGGGCTGTTGTAATTTTTTGATGACCGTGTTAAGCCTGGAAATGGCTCAGCATTCCATATAGCCTCATCGGCGACTACTGTTCCTAGTGGTGGCGATTTTGCAAACCAAACCATTGTATCGATCCCTTTAAAAACAATCCGGCGCTCCCTTGCCGTACGATTCATAAAATTTTCTACGGCTATAGATAATTTTTCAAGAATCTGCGCTTGTTCAGATTGTAACGTTGAAGCCGTTGTTGGGTTTTTTATTGTAACGTGAATTCTAAGTTGTAAAGTTATGCCATTTTGCGTTTGCTTTTGGTCTAGGCTTTCAAAGCCTAAATGATAGTTAGTGTTTTCAAAAGCACTGTCAATTATGGGAGGAAATTGAAACCACAAATTTTCGTTTAATTGGGCTAAAAATATTTCAGGTATCTGACGAACGCTACCAGAAGAAAGGGCAATGTTGTTTACACTACAATCCAAACATAATAACAGCTCAGCTTTAGCTTCTATCTGTGGCTCTAAAATTAACGGTTGTTCTTCTGAAGGTTTCGCGCCTAGTCCTAGCATGCTTTCATTCCTTATGTTAGTGAGTATTCAGCTTTCAGTGGCAATAGGATTATACTTGAGGCGTCTAAGAAAAGCAAAGTGTAGAATCATTACATCTCACTATAATTAGGCCCGCTGCCGCCTTCGGGCACAGTCCAGCGTATAGTATTGGCAGGATCTTTAATATCGCAGGTTTTACAATGCACACAATTAGCGGCATTGATGTGCAAACTGGGTTTGTTATCGACCATATTAATTTCATACACGCCCGCAGGGCAATAGCGTTGTTCTGGACTGGCATATTGCGCGTAATTGACGGTGAGTTCTTTTCCTACAGAGCGTAACTTTAAATGACAGGGTTGATTTTCATCGTATTGCGTACTGGCCAGATAAACGGAACTCATTTTATCAAAAGTGAGTTTACCATCCGCTTTAGGATACGCAATGGGCTTGGCATTTTTGGCGAGCATTAAACTATTGCGATCTGTACGCGAGTGATGCAAAGTCCACGGCAGTTTGCCTTTAAATAATTTTAAGTCTAACCCACCCAATACAGTACCGCCCCACAAGCCATAACGAAAATACGATCTAAAATTGCGAGAGATTTTTAATTCGTCGTAAACCCACGATTGTTCTAATAATGCAGGATAGGCATCTAGCAAGACTTTACCCTCATTATTTTTTTTGAGTGCTGACACGATTGCTTCTGCAGCCAGCATGCCCGATTTCATCGCATTGTGGCTGCCTTTAATTTTGGCCACATTTAAAAATCCAGCGGCGCAACCGATTAAGGCGCCGCCAGGAAAGACTAATTTGGGAATAGATTGTAAGCCGCCTTCATTTAAGGCGCGCGCGCCATACTCTAAACGCTTAGCACCCGCAAAAAGAGGTGCTATGGCGGGATGCGTTTTAAAGCGTTGCATTTCCATAAAAGGATCTAAATAGGGATTGCGATAATCTAAGCCGACGACAAAACCCACGGCAACTTTCTGTTGGTCTAAATGATAAATGAAAGAACCGCCGTAAACGCTATTGTCTAAAGGCCAACCGGCAGTGTGTTGCACCAAACCAGGATGATGTAGGCTGGCTTCTACATGCCACAATTCTTTAATGCCCAGGCCATAGGTTTGTGGGTCACACAATTGGCGCAAGCCAAATTGTTTCATGAGTTGTTCGGCTAGATAACCGCGGCAGCCCTCGGCAAATAAGGTGTATTTAGCGTGTAATGCTACACCGGGGGTAAAGGTTGCTTTGGAATTGCCATTTTTGTCGACCCCCATATCGCCGGTAACAACGCCCATGACGCGGCCTTCATCGCCGAACAATACTGCATTGGCGGCAAAGCCGGGATAAATTTCAACGCCTAAAGCAATGGCGTGTTCGGCCAGCCATTTACAGACTAAACCAAGGCTTGCGATAGTATTGCCATGATTTTTCATCGTAGAGGGCAGCATAAAATTAGGCACGGTCCACGCTTTGTCTTTGCTTAAAAATAAGAAACGATCTTCTGTAACCGGCACTTTAAGGGGAGATGCTTGTTGTTGCCAATTTGGCAATAATTCATTCAAGGCGCGTGGCTCGATGACAGCGCCCGATAAAATGTGCGCGCCAACTTCGCTGCCTTTTTCGATGACACAAACACTAATATTGCTAGACAGTTGTTTTAATTTTATGGCTGCAGCCAATCCCGCAGGGCCTGCGCCGACGATGACTACATCGTAAGACATTATCTCCTGACTCATTTTTTAATTCCTTTTTGGGTTGCCTAAAGGCTTAAAGGCCTGAATGCCGGTAATGGCGCGACCTAAAATAAGGGCGTGTATATCAGCAGTGCCTTCATACGTTTTAACGGTTTCTAGGTTATTCATGTGGCGTATAATGTGGAATTCATCAACGATGCCATTACCGCCCAACATATCGCGCGTTTGTCGCGCTACATCTAAGGCCACTAAAGTGGAATTGCGTTTCATCATCGAAATGCATTCACTGGCCATCTTATGTTCGTCTTTCAAGCGTCCTAAGCGCAAGCAACCTTGTAAAGCTAAAGTGAGTTGTGTTTGCATATCGGCTAATTTAAATTGAATCAATTGATTGGCGGCTAAGGGATGGCTGAATTGTTGGCGATCCAATACATACTGACGTGCCGTGTGCCAACAAAATTCAGCAGCGCCTAAAGCACCCCAAGCGATACCAAAGCGTGCGTTTTCCAGGCAACCAAAGGCTGCGCTTAAACCATCGGCGTGTTCTAGGCGATTTTCTTCGGGTACAAACACATCGTCCATGACAATCTCGCCCGTAATAGAAGCACGCAAAGAGCATTTGCCTTCTATCACCGGCGCGGATAAACCCTTCATGCCTTTATCTAAGATAAAACCATTGATGCGACCCGCATCGTTCTTAGCCCAGACTATAAAAACATCGGCGATCGGCGAGTTGGTGATCCACATTTTAGAGCCGTGTAGTTTATAACCGCCACGGACTTCTTTAGCGCGTGTTTCCATGCCGCTAGGATCGGAGCCATGATTGGCTTCGGTTAAGCCAAAGCAGCCTATCCATTCTCCCGTTCTGAGTTTAGGTAAATATTTTTGCTTTTGCGCTTCGTTGCCGTAGCTATAGATCGGAAACATGACCAAACTGGATTGCACGCTCATCGCTGAGCGATACCCTGAATCGACGCGTTCGATTTCCCTGGCAATCAAACCATAACTAACATAATTCACGCCAGCGCAATCATAACCCTGTAAGGTAGCGCCCAATAAACCGGCGTCGCCCATTTCGCGCAAAATAGCCGGGTCAAAATGCTCTTCCCTATAGGCTTTGAGTACTCTAGGCATTAGGGCCGATTGGGCAAATTGTGCGGTATTATCGCGAATTAAGCGTTCTTCGCTGCTGAGTTGTTCATCAAATAACAAGGGATCTTGCCAATTATAAGCGATGGGTTTGTCAGTCATGCTGTATCCTTTTGATCAGTATTATAGGCGAATGATTACAGAAAAGAGGGCTCAGAGCAAGGCTGGTAGAGATTGACAAAATATAGCTTTACAGCTATAATATGAAAATATAGTAATACAGCTATATTATAAATTTATAGCTGTAAAGCTATATTTTGTGGATGTGGGGGGCATTATGGAATATCTAGCTTATTCGCCGAAAACGCTAGGGCTGCAGTTAAAGCGTATACGTAAAAACAAAGGGCTAACACAAAAACAGGCCGGTAGTGCCTTGTTGTTAGAACAATCGACGGTGTCCAGTGTTGAAAATGGAGCACCGGGAACGCGGCTTGAGACCTTATTTCGTTTATTAGCTGTACTTGAATTAGATATGGTATTGCGTCCTAAAAAGACCGTTGATAATCTTCCTGGAGAATGGTGAT
>VFJT01000077.1 GCA_009885935.1 Gammaproteobacteria bacterium | reverse complement strand
GGGTGATTATTCCTATAACCACACCTAAAACATGGTTTTTTTATGTGCTGAGCTGGGCAAATAAAGCTCTTTTTTGACCGATTTGCCTCCTTTTGATCCCGATCAGGGCGAATTTTCTATTTGACTTATATGCCACCTTGTGGTATACTTTGTGTATTAAAACTTTTTAAGTTACTGATGGAAATATATAAGAACAAATTATTTCACCACTGGTCAAAAGACGAATTGCTTGGCAATAAAGCACTAATTGATGCTGTGGATGAAATGGAAAATGGCATTTACGATGCTAATTTAGGCGGGTATATTTACAAAAAACGGATAGCCTTACAGGGGAAAGGTAAAAGAGGAAGTTTACGAACAATTATAGCTTACAAAACAAAGGAAAAAGCCATTTTTATTTATGGCTATGCGAAAAACAGCAAAAGCAACCTTTCACCTAAAGAGGAATTAGCTTTAAAAAAATTGGCAAAAATTTATTTTGGTTATGGTGTGTCTGAAATTAAAAAAGCACTCCATGGTGGTGAGCTTATCGAGGTGAATGATGAAAAAGACAGTCTTAGAAACCGTGCATGAAACGGTAAAAGGTTTACATGAGGCCGGTCTTGTTGAAATACAAACCATGCGTGAGTTTGACGCTATGTGTTTAACTCCTGTTAAAGAGTTAACGCCAAAGCAAATTCAGCAGTTAAGGAAAAAAGAGAAAGTAAGTCAACCCGTGTTTGCTGAATATCTCAATGCGACCCCATCCGCAGTAAAGAAGTGGGAAACTGGGGAAAAACATCCACGAGGTACTGCATTGAAGCTATTAAACTTGGTTTATAGACATGGGTTAAAGGCCATAGCTTAAAAAGGTTGCTTTAAAACATATAAAACCCATGTTTTAGTGGTGATTAGAATTATAATCACCCTTACCTTTAATAGCGAAAAAAACGGCCTGTTTTAAGAATATGTATAATTTGTGACCCTGTGGCTTCTCATCGCACGGACCGTGACACTAGGCCGTCTTAGACATGCTTTATAACGCGATTAAGCATAAAGAATACCCGCACCATATCATTATTGATGATTGGTTAGATATAGAATCAGAGCGAAAACGTTTATTTGAAAATATACCGATGTTAAACGGTTTTTTAAAAGAAGACGAAAGAATAATTTTAAACTCTTGGGTTGAAGCTCAATAGGCGTGCTGCGACTAGGAGATTAGTTTCTAAACGGGTTTGCGCAAAAATTGCGCACTATTTGCCCCTGAATTTTAGGGTGCAAAAACAGGGGGCTAAAATAGCCCCCTAAAATGGGGGGGCTAAAACACACAGGTAAAAATTTAAACACTATTTCCGGATCAATTTTTTGTACTGCATAGATGGGGTTGTAACCCCGGGAAGTTCCGTTGGCCTACTCACCCGCCTAGACTCCCTTTTTTGGAGTCTGATCCGGGCCCTCTTCAGTAAAATAGTCACTGGAATCACTAGTGGTATCATATGGAGTATGTTCGTGCTCATTTTTACCAAAAAAGCTAAAAAGTCCAAAAGATTCTTTGCTCTCAGACAATATTCCTAATGCCTTATATTCTGCTTTAATCGCATCTGGACTTAAAGCTGTTTTTTCAAAAACAAATTCTTTTAAATAAGGTGAATTTTTTGATGTAGAGTCGGTATCTGTTTCTCTATGTACGTAGCTTTCATAGCGAACACTACCAAATTTTCTTTTTGTTATGAGTCTATACCCAGCCTGCGAACTAGCATCAATAACTCCATAAGTAGCACCGTGCCAAAAATATGGATTACTATCTACCAGTGATAAATATACACGATCGCTTTCATTTTGAACTTTACTGGCACTAATAAAAAAACCGCTTACTAAATCACGCGTTTGTTGTTTATTTTTCATATATGGAGCATTAAAGTGTATCCGTTCAAAATGTTTTCGGTCACAATATGCATTTGGGAAACACCCTTGTATATTTAGTGCATCAACGCCAAATAATACGCGTACACCTTTACCTTGAATGTAATCAGTATTTTCTTTAAAATCTTTATATGTCTTATCTAGAGTTTCCTCATTTCGCAGCTCTGTTGCTGTAATGAAGCTTGGTAGCTCTTGACGATCATGGTCAATTTCATGTTTTTTTATTAGAGCTTTTGTATAACTGAAATCTGCTTCTCCCAAAATAAGACGGTCTCTGAATCTCCTTTTTTTTCCACGACTTTCTGAATCTGCATCATACTCTATTTCCTCTTTTTTAAACTTGCCAGATGGCGCTTCTTCCTTTTTGGGGTTGTCAGATTCTTCTTCCTCTTTTCCTTTGCTCTTATTTAAATCTATTTCACTAATTTGTTGTTCTAAGAGTTCTGTAGATTCCGCTTTAGCTTCCGGCTGAAGCACCGTATTAACTTGAGCTATTTGGTATCCAGCGCACATACAATCAAAATAATGCATAGAGGTGTGTAACCCTTTGATTTATAAAGCGAAACTCCAGATCAAGAATTTTCAACCAAAACTGTAAGCCATTGTTTTACAATCATTTTTTCTTCTGTTTTTTCAACAAATCTTCAATGCCCTCAAAGTCGTTCCATTCCTGGATCCAAAGCTCTATTTCCTCATAAAACCCTTCGGCAAAAAACCTAAAATAACCAAAAAAGTTAATATGGATCCATGCCCCCGGTGATAAGCTTAACAGATACGCTTTGATTTTTTCATCTGTGGCTTTTTCATAGAGTTCATTCAGAATGTAGGTATTGTAGTACAAAATCATAGAGGAGACCAGGCGCGTACATTGATTCCATATTTCCATTTCAACGGTATTGTTTCCTCTAAGCGCACCATTTTTTAAAATGGCAATAGCGCGATATAGATTATTGTAGGCTTCGCCACGATTTAAAGCAGTCATGATAGCTCTTCTAAAATTTTTATCGTGCAAAGACAGTAACAAAAACTCAGTACGTACTAAATGATTATAGTGTGTAAAAGCCCTTTTTGTACGGCTAGTATAATGTTTTGAAGCCATTTTCCTGATGGTAATACTGGGTGGTGCATCTCCGGTGATCAAGGATGCAACAAATCGCTGTGCATTATTCCATTCCTCAATCATTAATTTTTCATTGGCAAATTTTTTTGGCTTTATTATATAATCCTCATCAAGCTGCATGTCTTTAAATCCCCAGAAAGTTTCTCTGTGCGGTCGTGGGATCCTGGGCGCTAATAGGCGATCTGTCAAATCAAATAATCCATAATTAACCATATTGCTGCCATGCTTATCCGTGGACAGAATATCGATTTTTAATTCAGGTGCATTTTGATGCTCCGCCATTTCGAATGTGTAGTCGCCTTCGTAATCACTGTTGTTTATAAGGCAGCCTGTAAAGGAGAAGTGGTTTAGGACATTGTTATAGCTTGAAACACCCATTTTTGTGCCCAGGTATTTTTTAGAATACCGCGCCATCACATGTTTTAGCTCAACTTCTAATTTAAACCCATCCGCACTGCCATGATATTTGCCGTCTAAATACCATTTTTTAAAGATAGGTATTTCAGTTATCAAACGTCAACTATCTTTGCCGGTCAGCGACAATTAAGATTGCCGGTTTTATGATGTGTTAAATTACGTCATGACAACTCCTTGTGTTTGTTTTATCTACAG
>VFJT01000005.1 GCA_009885935.1 Gammaproteobacteria bacterium | reverse complement strand
GTATGTGTTTCAATAATAATTCACATAAAATGCGCACGCTGTGCACCGTGCCTACACCGATGGTATCGCCTATCGATAATTCATCGCAGCCCATGGCCAGCAATTGTTGTGCTACGTCTAATACGATTTCTGGCGCAATTTTACCCTCGTAAGGGCAGCCTAGGGCACAAGAAATATAGCCGCGTACACGCATGTTTTTGGCTTTGGCATCGCCCACTATTTTTTCATAGTCTATTAAGCTTTGCGCTAAGGTACGGTTGATATTTTTCTGGCAGAAGGTATTGGAAGCAGCGGTAAAAACTGCAATATGTTTGACGTTTAAATTTTGTGCTTGAGTGTAACCGTGTTCATTCGGTACCAATACGCTGTAATCAACATGAGGAAAAGTCTTTGTGTTTTGAATGACTGCAACGTGATCGGCTAATTGTGGCACCCATTGTGGTGACACTAGGCTAGTTAACTCTATATGCTTTAGGCCGCTTTGTGCCAATTGTTCAATAAATTGAATTTTAACCTCGGTGGGAATAAATTGGCTTTCATTTTGCAAGCCGTCTCTAGGGCTTACTTCTACTAAGGTCACTTGTTTGGGTAAGGGCATGTTACTCTCCATTCATCGTCATTATTCAAAACTACATGGTACAATGTTGTTTTCGTAGGGGCGGCCCCCCGTGGCCGCCCTTTTGGGCAGACACGGGGGTCTGCCCCTACGATGTTTTTATCCTTTAATCAAAAGCCAATAATTCAGCGCCTTCATCGACGCGGTCGCCGGCGGCATAAAATACTTCGCGCACAACGCCAGCCTGTGGGGCATAAATAGAATGTTCCATTTTCATCGCTTCCATCACAATTAGACAATCGTCTTTTTGTACTTTGTCACCCGCTTTCACATGCACGGCCACAATGGCGCCTGGCATGGGCGCGGTTAAGTGCCCTCGTTGTTCATGTTCCACGTTGGTTGCCTGTAGAGGCTCTATGGTTTGTAATGCATATTCTATGCCATCGCAAATGATCCACAGTTGCTGTTGATGCGCAATAATTTGCATCGTTTGTACGCTGTCATTGAGGGTAAAAGACAATGAATGTCCTGTTTTTTCGTGTATGTTGACGGCGTAGGTTTTATCTTTTATCTGTAGAGTATACGTTCGCCCTATATTAGGGCAGACACGGGGGTCTGCCCCTACGTTATGTGAATTTACGTATTTCTGTTCATATTCTGATGCACTGTGATAAATCACCGTAACGGCATAATTTGCATCTTCATATTTAAAATGCAGGCAACGTTGATAGGGGAGTTGCAACCTAAACCCATCGTTTTCATGCCAAGGAGAGAAAACATCGGCGCTGTGTAAAGTATTTTCAGATGGGGTTAATACTAGATGTAAAGCCGCAGCACACAAAATAGGATTGATATCGGTATTAGCAGCCATTTTCAATGCTACAGCATGTTCTTCAATAAAATTCGTATTAATTTTGCCGTCTATAAAATCGTCTACAGCAATCAATTTCCGCAAGAAACCCCGATTATTTTTAACGCCTATAATGTGCAATTGTTTTAAGGCATTTTCTAATTCGTTAATTGCGTCATGTCGTGTATCGCCATGCACAATCAATTTTGCCATCATGGGATCGTAATAGCTGCTGATGCTATCTTTTTCTTGTATGCCGCTGTCGACGCGCACATTTTTATTGGTTTCGGGCCAGGATAAATAATGAATGGTGCCGGTAGCGGGTAAGAAATCGTTTTCTGCATCTTCGGCATACAAACGCACTTCAATGGCATGACCCTGTAATTTCAAATCTTGTTGCTGATACGCTAAAGGTTCGCCATAGGCTATATGCAATTGCCAGGAAACCAGATCAAAACCGGTGATCATTTCTGTGACGGGATGTTCTACTTGTAAGCGCGTATTCATTTCCATAAAATAGAATTGGCCTTGGTCATCCAACAAGAATTCAATCGTACCTGCGCCTCTATAGCCTATGGCTTTTGCAGCCGTTACCGCGGTGTCACCCATTTTGCGGCGTAAGCTATCGGAAATACCTAAACCCGGCGCTTCTTCAATAATCTTTTGATGACGGCGTTGTAGTGAACAATCGCGTTCAAATAAATAGAGTGCGTTATTGTGGTTATCGGCCATGATTTGAATTTCAATATGGCGTGGATTCAATACATATTTTTCCAATAAAACATTTTTATCGCCAAAGCTGGATAAAGCTTCTCGCTGCGCGCTTTCCAGCGCTTCTTTAAATTGTTTGGCATCATCGACGCGGCGCATGCCTTTGCCTCCACCCCCCATGGTCGCTTTAATCAATACCGGAAAGCCAATTTTTTTGGCTTCTTGCAATAGAAAGTCTGCATCTTGTTTCTCACCATGGTAACCTGGGGTGCAGGGTACCTTAGCTTTAGTCATAATCTCTTTAGCATTGCTCTTACTGCCCATGGCCAAGATGGCGGCGGGGGTAGGGCCTATGAAAATAATTTTTTCCTTTTCACAAGCGGCTGCAAAATTGGCGTTTTCGGATAAAAAGCCATACCCTGGATGTATGGCTTCGGCGCCGTATTTTTTAGCAATGGCGATGATTTTATCGCCGCATAAATAACTGTCTACACTGGGAGCATCGCCTAGTAAATGGGCCTCATCGGCCATTTGCACGTGCAGCGCGTTGTCGTCAATAGTGGAGTAAACCGCAATGCAGTGGATCCCCATTTTTTGCGCCGTGCGCATAATTCTACACGCGATTTCACCGCGATTGGCAATGAGTATTTTTTTAAACATGGTTGTACCTCGTCATTGCGAGCCTGTGAGCGGCAATAGATCGTAGGGGCGGCCCCCTGTGGCCGCCCTTTTTGGGCAGGCACGGGGGCCTGCCCCTACGATACATATTTTTAAGTACAGTAACTCTATTCATGGTTTCTTAAGACCTTAACCAATCAGGTGGTCTTTGATCCAGAAAAGCTTGAATACCTTCTTGGCCCTCGGCAGAGGTACGTAACTGAGCAATGTCCGTTATGGTATAGCTGATTAATTCTGCGGATAAAGGCACATTATGGTGTAACAGTTTTTTAGTATTGGCCAAAGCCCTAGGGCCATTTTTAAGTAATTGCTTGATAAGACTCTCAGCGTGTGTATTGAGCCCCTTTTCATCCGCAGTAGAAGCATGAATTAAGCCTAGCTGTAGCGCTGTTTTAGTATCAAAGCTTTCGGCCGTTAAAAAATAGCGCTGCGTTTGTCTTAGGCCTATGGCGCGGATCACATAGGGGCTGATCACCGACGGACTTAAACCCAATTTAACTTCAGAAAAACAAAATTGCGCGTTGTCGCTGGCGATAGCAATATCGCAGCAGGCAATTAAACCTACGCCACCACCATAAGCATGGCCTTGCACTAAAGCTATCGTAGGCTTATTTAAAGTGTATAAGCTATGCATCAATTGCGCTAATTGAGTGGCATCGGCTTCATTTTCAGCCAGGCTATAATTTAACATTTTTTGCATCCAGGTCAGATCCGCTCCCGCACAAAAAACAGGGCCTTGTGAACGCAATACTAATAGGCGTACGGTATCATCTGTTGCAATCGTGTTTAAGGCCGTTAATAATTCATGGATCATGACTTCATTAAAGGCGTGACGCACATCAGGGCGATTTAAAGTGATGCTGGCGACATTGTTTTTTATATTTATTAATATAGTATTCATAATATGTAGTTATTTATTCCTTACTCGTCGATCCTTAAAGAAGTAACGCAGAGTTTTTCGTAGGGGCGGGCCCCTGTGCCCGCCCTAACTAGGGCAGCCACAGGGGGCTGCCCCTACGATAGATCACCTCTCTATTTTAACATAATCCGGAACGAAGTGACGGATTATGTCTAGGTCCTAAATACACCAAAATGCGTTTCGTCTATAGGCGCGTTGAGCGCTGCGGATATTGCCAATGCCAATACGCGTCGGGTGTCTTTGGGATCGATGACGCCATCATCCCATAAACGGGCTGAAGCGTAATAAGGATGCCCCGTTTTTTCATATTGTTCAACAATCGGCTGTTTTAAGGCGTTTTCTTCTGCATCGGAAAAAGGCATGCCTTTAGCTTCCAATTGATCTTTTTTCACTTGCGCCAATACATTAGCGGCTTGTTCGCCACCCATAACGGAAATGCGCGCATTGGGCCACATCCACAAAAAACGCGGATTGAAAGCGCGACCACACATGCCGTAATTGCCTGCACCAAAACTACCCCCTATGATGACGGTGAATTTGGGTACAGCGGCACAACTCACAGCCATTACCATTTTAGCACCCGCCTTGGCAATGCCTTGCGTTTCATATTTTTTACCCACCATAAAGCCATTGATGTTCTGTAAAAAGATCAATGGGATTTTACGTTGACAACAAATTTGAATAAACTGCGTGCCCTTGTCGGCGGATTCTGAAAAAAGGATGCCATTGTTGGCGACGATGCCTACGGGATAGCCATTCAAATGGGCAAAACCACAGATGAGGGTAGTGCCATACAATTGTTTAAATTCATCTAGCGCGGAATCGTCTACGATACGCGCGATCACTTCACGTACATCGAAAGGCTTTTTCTTATCGCTGGGAATCAGGCCATACAATTCTTCGGGGGCATAACGGGGCGCACAAGGTGCTTGTATGGCAAAAGGTATTTTTTTTACTTTAGGATAATGTTGCATAATAGAGCGCGCAATCTGTAAAGCATGTGTGTCGTCATTGGCATAATGATCGGCAACACCGGAAATTTTGCAATGCACATCAGCGCCACCCAATTCTTCTGCAGTGACAATTTCTCCCGTGGCCGCTTTCACCAAGGGTGGGCCGGCTAGAAAAATAGTGGCTTGATTTTTTACCATGATGGATTCATCTGCCATTGCCGGCACATAAGCACCACCCGCAGTGCATGAGCCCATCACCACGGCAATTTGCGGGATGCTGAGGGCAGACATGCGTGCTTGATTGTAAAAAATGCGGCCGAAGTGTAATTTATCTGGGAACACTTCATCTTGCATCGGTAAAAAGGCACCGCCAGAATCGACCAGATAAAGACAAGGCAAATGATTTTGTTCAGCAATTTCTTGAGCGCGTAAATGTTTTTTAACCGTGAGTGGAAAATAAGTGCCGCCTTTCACGGAAGGGTCGTTGGCGATGATCATGCATTCATGACCCGATACCAAACCGATGCCAGTGATGATGCCGGCTGCAGGCACATTTTCATCATAAACATCGAAAGCCGCCAAAGCGGATAATTCTAAAAAGGGGCTGCCGGGATCGAGCAAAGCATCGATGCGTTCACGTACGGGTAATTTGCCCTTAGCGCGCATTTTTTCTAAGGCTGCCTCGCCACCGCCTAAGGCGATCGTGCAAATTTTATGGTGTAGATCGGCTACCAATGCCTGCATAGCTGAACTATTCTGTTTGAAGTCTGCGCTGCGCGGATTTAATTTTGTAGTAATACTCATTCGCATAACTCCACTGCCATGGCGGTGGCTTCACCGCCGCCTATACAAAGACTGGCTACACCGCGTTTTTTGTGATGTGTTTTTAAAGCATGAATTAGGGTCGTCATGATGCGGGCGCCGGAAGCGCCTATGGGATGCCCTAAAATACAGGCACCGCCATGAATATTGACCTTGTTGTGTGGTATTTGCAATAACTTCATTGCCACCAAAGTGACGACAGCAAAGGCTTCGTTGATTTCAAATAAATCCACATCCGCTACAGACCATTGTGCTTTCTTTAAAACTTTATTGATCGCCTCCACTGGGGCAGTGCTGAACCATTCGGGTTCCTGTGCATGTGTGGCGTGTGCAACGATGCGTGCCAAGGGTTTTAGGTGTAAGGATTCAGTTGTGGATTGACGCATTAGAATAAGCGCCGCCGCACCATCGGAAATGGAACTGGAATTGGCGGCAGTGACGGTGCCATCCGTAGCAAAAGCGGGTTTTAAAGTAGGAATTTTAGCAATATTAGCTTTGTTTGGGCCTTCGTCTTCTGAAACCGTTATGTCGCCGCTTTTACCTGTATAGGTTACTGCCGTGATTTCATCTTTAAAATACCCTTTTTCTATCGCCCTTTGTGCGCGTTGTATGGATTCAATGGCAAAAGCATCTTGCATTTCACGATCAAAACCATATTCTTTGGCAGTGTTTTCGGCAAAAACGCCCATTAACTTTCCTACAGAATACGCATCTTCTAGGCCATCGTAGAGCATGTGATCGATCACCTTTTGATGGCCCATGCGATACCCTTGTCTTGCTTTAGGCAATAGATAAGGGGCTAGGGACATAGATTCCATACCGCCCGCAATACCTGTATTAATGCTGTTAGCGACTAAAGCATCGTGAATCTGCATGATGGCTTTCATGCCGGAGCCACACATTTTATTGAGTGTGGTTGCAGGTGTGCTTTGCGCCAATCCTGCTTTTAATGTCGCTTGTCGTGCGGGTGCTTGACCTTGGCCCGCAGGAAGTACACAACCCATGACGACTTCGTCTATGGAATCTTTTTTTAAAGCCGTATTTTTCATGGCCGCGCGTATGGCGGCAGCGCCTAAATCAGAAGCCGTTAGGGTAGATAATTCGCCTTGAAAGTTTCCCATAGGGGTGCGCATAGCGCTGACAATAACGATGGGGTCCTTCATTAAGTTACTCCTGTTCTTTAAATAATTCTCGGCCTATCAATACACGGCGAATTTCCGAAGTACCCGCACCGATTTCATATAATTTTGCATCGCGCAATAAACGTCCGCAAGGAAATTCATTGATATAACCATTGCCGCCCAAGCATTGAATGGTCTGTAAGGCCATTTGTGTGGCGCGCTCTGAAGTGTATAAAATGACGCTGGCGGCATCTTTGCGAGTTACTTTTTTGCGATCACAGGCTTCAGCAACGGCATACAAATAAATACGGCAAGCGCTCAAAGTGCTGTACATATCGGCAATTTTGGCTTGCATCAATTGAAATTCGCCAATCGCTTTATTAAATTGTTTGCGTTGCTGCACATAGGGTAGTACCACATCCATACACGCTTGCATAATGCCCACTGGACCTGCGGCGAGTATAACGCGTTCATAATCTAAGCCACGCATCAACACTTTAGTGCCGTGATCGAGTTCGCCTAAGATATTTTCTGCAGGCACTACACAATCGTTAAACACCAGTTCACACGTAGAGGAGCCGCGCATGCCTAATTTATCCAGTTTTTGCGCGATGCTAAAGCCCTTAAAATCTTTTTCTACAATAAAGGCGGTGATGCCCTTTTTGCCTGCTGCAGGATTGGTCCTGGCATAAACGATAAAGGTATGGGCTTGGGGGCCATTGGTGATCCACATTTTATGACCGTTCAAAATATAATGTGTGCCTTTTTTCTCGGCGCGCAATTGCATGGCCATGACATCAGAGCCGGCACCGGTTTCACTCATGGCCAAGGCACCGATATGCACACCGCTGATGAGCTTGGGCAGATAACGTTTTTTTTGTTCGCGGTTACCGTTTAAGGTGATCTGATTGACACATAAATTGGAATGGGCACCGTAACTTAAGCCTACCGAGGCACTGGCGCGGCTGAGGGCTTCCATAACGATGACATGTGCCGCATAGCCCATGCCACTGCCGCCATATTCACTTTCTGCCGTTAAGCCCAATAGGCCTAAATCACCCATTTTCCGCCATAGTTCCTGGGGAATATGTCCGCTATGGTCGATTTCTTCAGCCTTGGGAGCGATTTCATTTTGGGCAAATTGCGTGACGGTGTCTAAGATCATGCGCAATTCGTCCGTTAAGGGCGGTATTAACCCGGTGAGCATGGTCGGAAAATCTCCTCTAAATATAGAGTCATAAGTATACATCAAAATAATGCTAAAAGGGGATTCACAAGTTGTTTAAAATAGTGCAGAATAAGCATGCTCGTAAATTTAACTCAAATGGGGAATGAAATGAAACTAACGCAACTCGCACTAGTCCTAGTTGGCATGCTGAGCGGGATGGCCTATGCCGCACCGACATCATCTTCTGCTCAAAATGGAAGCAATAATGCACAAGCGGCACCTGCAACAACGATGCCCACCACGAATAACCTACAATCTGTGCCTGTAACAGTGCCAACGACGCCTACTGCCAACACTATGCAATCTGTACCAACGGTATCTACAACACCGATGCCCGCTACTAAACATGCACAACCCACCATGCCAGGGGCTGTAATGTCCGATAATGACAGAATTAGCTATACCTTAGGCGCAGATATGGGTCGTAACCTGAAAGAACAGAAGTTAACGATGAATCCGCAACTCTTTGCCCGTGGTATTACGGATGGCTTGGCTGGCGGACCATTTGTATTAACCGATGCGCAAATGAAGCAAGCCATAGACGATTTCAAAAAAGTATTGTACGCCAAACAAGCTGAAAGTCGTCAACAAGCAGTAGCCACAGAAAAAGCTATGGCCGTTAAAAATGCCAAAGACGGTACAGCTTTCTTAGCTGCCAATAAAACCAAGCAAGGTGTGCAAACTATGAGCGATGGCTTGCAATACCGTAGCTTAACTACCGGTACAGGGGCTATTCCTGCTGCAAATGACACGGTCACAGTGGACTATGAAGGGCGTTTGATCGATGGTACGGTGTTCGATAGTTCCTATAAACAGGGACAACCCGTTAGTTTTAAAGTAGCTGAAGTGATTCCTGGTTGGCAGGAAGCCTTAACCCATATGAAAGTGGGCGATGTTTGGGAAATTTACGTACCATCTCAGTTGGCTTATGGTGCACAAGGTGTAGGCGGTCCTATAGGACCTAACCAAACGTTAATTTTTAAAATTCATTTAATTGACGTCAAGGCCGCTAATGCTGCAGTGAGCCAAAAAAAGGCAGCAACAGCTAAGAAGGCTTAGATCGTTATGATCGGGCGGGCACGGGGGCCCGCCCCTACGGTAATATTCTCTATCCCGTAGGGGCAAGCCCCCCGTGGCTGCCCTTTCTTATTTAGGAGAAAGTATGTCTACTGCACGTACCCACTATTACAGCGTAATTCTGTTGGGGATATCTTCTGGCTTACCCATAGCCTTGTGCAGCAGCACCTTGCAAGCTTGGTTTACTACAGAAAATTTAGGCATTATTCTTCTCGGCTTTATTAATATCATTGGCTTACCCTATATCTTAAAATGGTTATGGGCACCGTTATTAGACCGTTTAACTTTATCTTCCTTAGGGCGACGTAAAAGCTGGATCGTCGCCACGCAATTGGTTTTAGTTGTCGTGTTGTGGCTCATGTCCTATTTGCATCCGGCACAAAATCCAGGTTTATTGATGGGCTTAGGCGCAATATTGGCTTTCTTTTCATCTACACAAGATATTGCTATAGACGCTTACCGTACAGAAATTTTAACGCCTAAAGAACGCGGCTTAGGCGCGGCACTGAATGTGACAGGATACCGTTTCGCGCTATTGATTGCCGGTGCATTGGCTTTATTATTGGCAGATAGCATAGGGTGGGGTTATACCTATAGGATAATGGCACTGATCCTTCTGGGCTGTAGCTTGCTGACTTTTCTGACCCCTGAACCGCAGGTTTTAAAACAACCTACGACTTTGCGCGAGGCTTTCGTTGGGCCTTTACAAGATTTTTTAAAAAGGTCTAATGCGCCGTGGCTTATTGCGGTGATTATATTTTATAAACTGGGTGAGGCGTATGCTTTATCATTGACCACACCCTTTTTATTGCGCGGCTTGCATTTCACTTTAACTGAAGTGGCTTTGTTGAACAAAGTCGTAGGTTTAAGTGCCATTATCTTAGGCGGTATAGTCGGTGGTTTATGGATGATGCGTTTAGGCTTATATTGCTCGCTGCTCACTTTCGGCATTTTAGCGGCTTTAAGCAATATTTTATTTGTAGTGATGGCGCTAGTTGGCAAAAATATGATACTAGCAGGGTTTACTATTTTTGCGGAAAATTTTTGTAGCGGTATGTCCAGTGCTGCTTTTGTGGCTTTTTTAATGAGTTTATGTAATCCCAAATTTACAGCGATGCAATACGCCAGTTTATCGGCCATTGCAACGGTAGGTCGAGTATTGATGGGCTCGACTTCGGGTATCTTGGTACAATATTTAGGATGGGCTAATTTTTATTGGGTCAGTGTAGTCATTTGTGTACCGGGATTGTATATGTTATGGCGTAGTCAGCATTTACATTGTTTTCGTGGCGCGTATAGTTTGACAGAAAGTGTGTAAATTATATGTCACTCTTTGCGACTAAAGCACTATTAATTGCCCATAGAGGTGCTAATTTATTGGCACCTGAAAATACCTTGCCTGCATTTGCTCTGGCGTATGAAATGGGTGCGGCCTGGGTTGAATGCGATGTGGCGTTAACTGCTGATCGTGTGCCGGTGGTTTTGCACGATAGAGATCTATGGCGCACGGCGCGTGTGCATGCAAAAATTGATGAGTTAAACTACGACACCTTGCAGAGTTATAATGTAGGCCGTTACTTTGCAACGGGTGCAGTGCAGGCGACGGTGCCTAAGTTAGAAGAATTATTAGATCTGGCGCTACAGTATGGCCGCGGTGTGAATATAGAAATTAAACCAGCGCTGTCAGACTATGCCGCCGCCACGGCTGAATACAGCTGGAAAGTGATAGAGCCCTATTTGGATCGTATCCCCATTCTGGTATCCAGCTTTGAACTAGAAGCGTTGCGTTGGTATAGTGATTATGCGCCCAAAGTAAACTTGGGCTATCTATTATGGCATTGGCAATCTAATTGGGAGGAAACAGCACACAGTTTAAATGTATCGAGCATTCATTGTAATGAGAAGTTTCTAACTCAAAAATATTTAAATCTTTTGACGGAAAGTAAATACAGTATTTTAGCGTATACGGTGAATACGGTAGCACGCGCCGAAGAATTGTTTGCAAATGGAGTCGATGGCATTTTCTCAGATGATCCGCAACTATTATCTAAGGTTTCTTTATAATGATTTGTAATTATTTGTGCTTTGTGATTCGTCATTGCGAGCTTGCGAAGCAATCCAGGAAGGTGTTAGGCGATGAAAAGATCGTTTTTTAGAAAAAGGCTACTAAAAAAATGCGGATCATATAAATCTAGAGTTTTAACTCCTGGATTGCTTCGCAAGCTCGCAATGACGGGGTCAGCGGGAGTAAATCGTCACAATGACTGAAGAAAAAGATCTCATCATCATCGGCGGCGGTATTAATGGGGTAGCCATAGCGGGGCAAGCGGCACGTTTGGGCTTAAAAGTAGTGCTGATTGAACAAAATGACTTAGCCTCGGGAACTTCCAGCAAAAGCACGCAACTCATTCATGGTGGATTGCGCTATTTGCAGCAGTACTATTTTTCTTTAGTCAAAAAAGCGCTGCATGAGCGTAGCGTGTTGATTAAAATGGCGCCGCATTTGATTAAGCCGCTGCAATTTATTATTCCGTATTATAAAGAAAGCACTTTACGCCGCTGTATGATCCGCGTAGGATTGTTCATTTATGACCATTTAAGTGCACACAATAGTTTGACAAAAGCAAAAGCCATTCATTTGAATATGGCGCCATACCAATCTTTTCTCAAGAAAAATATAAAAAGCGGCGCTGTTTACAGCGATGCTTGGACACACGATAGCCGTTTAGTGATGGAATGGGCTTTATTGGCCAAACAATACCAGGCAACCATCTTAACTTATCAGGCTATTTTAGAACTCGGCGAAAAAGAAAATGGCTGGCAAATTATAGTGCAAGACAAGTTTAGTCAAAAGTGCAGTACCTATGAGGCGAAAGCTTTAATCAATGCCACCGGCCCTTGGGTGGAACCATTTCAAAGACAGCATTTAGCAGAATGGCCTACAACTAAAATGCGTTTAGTCAAGGGCAGCCATTTGGTTCTAAAAAGAGAGTTGCCAGATAACAAAGCGTATTTATTTGAATGCGCGGATGGTCGCGTTATCTTTTTAACCCCCTATGAACCGGGGTATTGTTTATTAGGGACTACCGAATTAGAATACAAAGGGTCTCTAGAAGATACGCACGTTGAAGAAGCAGAAATAGAGTATTTATTAATGGCTGCTAATGCGTATGTGCAGACACCCTTTGCAAGAGAAGATATCGCCACCACGTTTTCTGGGGTGAGGCCCTTGTTAGACGATGAAATACACAACGCGCACCAATTGTCGCGCGATTATCAATTGCAGTTAAAAACGAGTGCAAAGGGTAATAGCGTATTGACTGTTTTTGGGGGGAAACTAACCACGCATAGGCGCTTGGCACTAGATGCATTGATTTTACTGCAAAAAATGCGGCCTATTATATACAATAACCGAGCCGCGACCGTTAGGGAGCTGGAAGCTGAAATCATTCTCTTACCAGGCAGTGAGCCTTTAGATGAAGCACAATTCAGGAAAAATTATTCTTTTGTACCTGTTTTAACATTATCGCGTTATTTGCGCTGTTATGGTACACTGTGCCTGTTTTGGCTTAAGGGCAAAAACAGGTTGACGGACATGGGCATAGATTTTGGCGCGGGTCTTTACCAGGCGGAAGTAGATTATCTACTGGCACAAGAATGGGTTAAAAACACAGATGATCTATTGTGGCGGCGCACACGCCTGGGATTGTGTTTAGATGAAATAGATGTGGGAAGATTGGCCGAGTATATTCGTAATAGGTGAATCTGTTCAATTGCACAGGATCGTCATTGCGAGGAGCGTAGCGACGTGGCAATCCAGAAACGATTTACACATAGAAATCCAGGTTCCGATAGAAACGCGATCTTAACCCCTGGATTGCTTCGCAAGCTCGCAATGACAGAGAGAAAAAATGTTTACAAACAGTAAAATTGAAAAAAAATTATTACATTATACGGGAAAAGCTATCAGCGACTACAACATGATCCAAAAAGGGGATCGCGTTATGGTGTGTTTATCGGGCGGCAAAGATTCTTTTACCTTATTGTGTCTCTTGGAACAGTTGCGTATCAATTCAAATAATCGTTTTGAATTATTCTCTTTTACCTTGGATCAAGCGCAACCCGGTTGGGATGACAGCGGCTTGCGCGCATGGATGGAACAACGCCGCATCCCTTATGAGGTATTACGTCGCGACACCTATTCTATAGTCAAAGAAAAAATACCAGAAGGTAAAACCTATTGTTCTTTGTGTTCGCGCTTACGTCGCGGCAATATTTATGGTTACGCCAAAGAAAATGGTTTTACTAAAATTGCTTTAGGGCATCATCGCGACG
>VFJT01000102.1 GCA_009885935.1 Gammaproteobacteria bacterium | reverse complement strand
TCAGCAGCTGCGCCCAATAAGGCATCGGGAGAACTAGCCATTTTTACACCACCCTATTCATTAATAATTCATACATTATACATTTTTTAAGCACAAAAATCAAGTTTTACTGGGGAGTTTTCCCCCACTCGTTAAGTTGATTATAATGGGCTGCTTAACGGCGGCTTTGTGGCCAAACAGAGCACTTGAATTGCTGCTCGCGCGCGCGGGTTCTCGCTCTGCCTTCTTAGTATTTAATATCTCTGCGGTGTAATGGCCTGTTTGCGCTCCTGCTCCATCTGTTATTGTCGAATGCAACAGCTGTACCTCAACATTTTGTTTGCCATCAGTGCCTGGTATCAGAAGATCGACTGCATTCCTCCTTTCAGAAGATGCAGCTGATTCACTGATACTCGTTAGCTTTATATTTGTAGCCAGTTTTTTCCAAGCAGCAACAGCAACTTCTGGAGGCAGATTTGAAAGTCCCTGGCGATAACAGCCACACATAGCCGGAAAAACGTAGTCTGCTACAGTTTGTCTTAAGCCATCCTCTGTAACATTCGCGTTTATCCGAGTAACGGTGTCCTCGCTTAAACACATATCAGGAGGGAACAGATCTACATAGCCCTTAAGGCTATTCCAATTCATATATGGGGCACTACCACCCCCTTCATCAGGTATCGCATCCTTTAGTTGCATAAACCATGCGTCCGTAATTTGGTCTACAATCTTATCCTTAAGCTCTGGATCTTCAAAAAGCCATTTTACCGCTAAAGGGCGTAAGATTGGAGATAACTTTTTTTGCAAGTCCCCTGGGGATGCTCTTTGCAGAAGGGTTTTGAGGGATGTATCAGGGTTAGCACGAGTATATGCGGCCTCAAATTCCCTATACCCATCTCCTTTTTCTAAGTCATTGAATCGCTCTTTCAACACCAACACAATGGTGTGTAACAAACAATTACCATCCGGAATAGTCTCTATCTTTTGCGCTCTCTTTTGCGCTCTCTCTGAGGGCTCTGAGTGGAAGCGTGAGTGTAGTTCTTGCGCTATCGCGAACTTCCCAACACTAGATCTAGGAAGAGGAGGAGGAGCTTGAGAAGCTTCATCGCCTTCACGAATGCGTAGTAGAACTGATCCAGACTCCTGAGTTAATGGCCTCCGGGGTTGTAGGGTTGTTTGGTGTTCTTCTCCATCAAAATACCTATCTTTAGGTTCATCCTCATCATCATCCTCCGATTCCGCTAAATCATTATCCGATTCCGCTGAGTCATCTTCACTTTCCGAATTCCTCGATTGTTGGCTCCTATAGGATGAAGAGGATCCCTTCTGTAGTCTTCTGCTCGCTTGTTCTTGTTCTTGCTTTTCCGACGCTTCCCATTCTTTATTTTCTTTTACATTTTCTTCGTCAAGAATTCCAAAAAAATCCGGGTTGAACGCTATCAAATGTGCCATGATAGCATCTGAGAGTTCTTCTTCTGCATTTTGCCCTGAAGGCGCGATTTTTTCGACACTACGCAACACATTCGTTACAATATCACCGGCATCTACATAATTCCATTCTGGATTGTTGAGTAAGGCCCTCTTCTTTGTCCAATAAGTGCGTTGATCTTCTCCTGTAACGCTTCTGACTTCAGGCATCTTACGCTCACCATGAGCCGACATTAATCTATAATCGCTTTGTTCAATCTCATGGATAATGCGTGATGTCTTAACTATAGGACCCACATCATTTCTACTAACCGTCTTCCACAACTCGCTTTGTTTATTTTTAACAGATCCCGTAGCAAACTCCGGCGCTATAGCCGTTGTTTGCATTTGTATTGCATGCTTTTCTACAGCCTGGTGAACGCGCTTATCTTTCACTGCAACATTTTTCGTTTCATCGACTGTAGCGCCCAAGATGGTAATAATGGCGGCTAAATCTTTTGCTGTTTTTTCTGAAACTGCGCTCTGTATACGTAC
>VFJT01000051.1 GCA_009885935.1 Gammaproteobacteria bacterium | reverse complement strand
TGAATTTATTGGATAAGGGGGTTTGAGAAAATTTTAAAATATTTGTGTCCACTCGCCCCATCATTGTGAGGAGCGCAGCGACGATGCAATGATGGGGCGAGTAGTTACAAAATAACGAAGAAACCATGTTGTGTAAGCAGCATTTTTTTATAGTAGACAACAAACAAAGATCCTATAATCGTTCCTATGCCTAAGTTAACCGCAAAACTTGCGCCTAGTCCTATGCGTTTTATGGCCATCATAAAGCAAATTTGACCACCTCCAAAAATAGCGCCTGTTAATACAATAACAATGCAGAGGGTATAAGGGAAAGCGCTATAAGCCATCAAGGCTTCTGGCGCAACCACGCTGAGCATTAACCAGGGTAAAATGATTAAGCCAATGATGCTATGATAAAACCAGGTTTCATCAGTGCTTAATCGGCTTACATATTTGCTAGGGATTACAAAGGATCCATTCATTAATCCGGCGATAACAATGGGCCAAAGGGTGTTAAACATAATGATTATACCATTAAAAGGATTTGCAACAGATTATCCACTAATCCATCGGGTTTAGAAAGTAGTAGCTTCTCTTTGTTATGGGCTCCATAGCTTACGGCAATGACTTTTACGCCTGCATTTTGAGCAAATTTTATATCGGTGGTGGTATCGCCGATGAATACAGATTCACTGGTAGAGGTGCCGCATTGCTTTATGAGTGTATTCAGCATAGCAGGATCAGGTTTTCCTGGATGTTCATTGCCACAGGCTATCGCATCGAAGCAATCTTGTAATGCATGGTATTTTAGAGCGATGAGTAGTTCATCTTTATGTTTAGCTGTGGCGAGTCCTATTGTAAAGCCGCGAGATTTTAGTGCGATCAAAGTGGATTTGGCATCAGGGAATAAGGGCGAATTGTAAAATTCTTTTTTCATCAAGGCTTGGTAATCTTCTTGCAGTACAACCCCTAGGGCTTTGGGTGCTGCAGGAAAACAAATAGACATTGCTTCTGGAAATGGCATGCCTAATACTGCTTTTATAGTTTCATCATTGGGAACGCTTAAATGGTATTTTAAAGCGATAGCGTTTTTACAGGCAATGATATTGGGTATGGAGTCTGCTAGGGTGCCGTCCCAGTCAAAAACTATCAACCGATTCATGTTTATTTTCCTTCAAATAACGCCGTTGCTGTTCGAATAGTTTCCTTGGGTTGGTGCAGGTTATAGCTGTAATCTGTTCCAAGCTTAAGTCCAAAGTTAATAGATTATCAATCTGCTTTTCTATTCCCTGAGTGCCTACAGCAACGATGCCTTCTTCCTGGTATAGAAGGCCAGAGTCATCTCTAGA
>VFJT01000202.1 GCA_009885935.1 Gammaproteobacteria bacterium | reverse complement strand
TCTAGAGTATAGTCTATATAAAGATAAAAGTCTATACAAAGACTACAAATAACCCTGTGTTTTTTAATCACCCATAATGCTACAATACCCCCTAGCAAGGCGCAGACCCCAAAAGGCTGTGACCCGCAGCTAATTTTGTATTATTTATCAGTAACTTATCTGCTAAGAACTTGATCATGCGACAGGTACCCACTACAACGGCTTACTATGACAAGCTCTTTGCGTATTGTTTTAGGAGCTTACATTACAATGCAAAGCATTCACCATTTTCAAGAAGCTAAAGCACAGTCACGTAAAATCACTGTGGTTACCTGCTATGACTACACTTCGGCGCAAATTATTGCCGATAGCACACTCGATGTAGCGCTGGTAGGAGATAGTGCCGCTACCGTCATGCACGGTTATCCAGATACCACTCACGCCACCTTAGACATGATGGTGATGCACACGCGCGCCGTAGCAAAGGGGCTTAAACAAAAGAAATTTTTAATTGCCGACATGCCTTTCTTGAGCTATAGAAAATCTTTAGATCACAGTTTAAATGCAGTAGAAGCCTTGATCCAAGCCGGCGCCCAAGCCGTTAAATTAGAAGGCGTGCGCGGCAATGAACAACTCATTCATCACCTAGTTGAATCCGGCATTCCCGTCATGGGTCATTTGGGTTTAACGCCGCAACACATACACGGTCTAGGTGGCCTTAAGGTACAGGGTCGAGTAGAAGGACTGCAAAAACAATTATTAGCCGATGCTAAAAGTTTAGAATCCCTAGGCGCGTTTTCACTAGTCTTAGAATGCATTCCTGCAGCCTTAGCGCAAACCATAACCCAAGCTTTGCTTATTCCAACGATAGGCATAGGCGCAGGCCATCATACCGATGGTCAAGTGTTGGTATTACAAGATCTATACGGCTTAAGCGATTGTAAAGCAAAATTCATTAAAGAGTTTATGCCCGGTAAAGCCCTTTGTTTAGATGCTTTAGAACGTTATGCCGTTGAAGTCATAGAACAAAAATATCCCTCCAAGGAGTTTGCTTATGAATAGTTATGAACATTACGCAGATTGGCTTAAAGTCAGAAATGCTTTGCCTCAAGATACACGCATTGGTTTTGTCCCCACTATGGGTGCATTGCACCAAGGACATAAAAGTTTATTAGAAAAGGCGCGCAGAGAAAATGATTTTTTAGTGTTGAGCATTTTCGTCAACCCTACACAATTTAATGATAGTAGTGATTATCAGCACTATCCACGCACCTTAGAACAAGATTGCCGTATCGCCGTAGACAGCGGTGTGGATGCCTTGCTGATTCCTAGCGAAAAAGACATGTATCCTTATGGTAATGAAATGCCTATCATCACACAGCATCCCGCTAGTCAAATCATGGAAGGCAAGGTACGTCCCGGACATTTTAATGGCGTATTAACGGTGGTGATGAAATTATTGCAATGGGTTCAACCAACCCGCGTTTACTTTGGCGAAAAAGACTTTCAACAATACTTATTAATTTGTGAATTGGTTAAAAATTATTTTTTAGATGTAGACGTGATAGGCTGCGAAACCATACGTGAAGCTTCGGGCCTACCCTTAAGTTCACGCAATCAACGCTTTGATGCAGAGCAAATAAAACTTGCACATCGTTTCGCCGAATTGCTGCGCAGTGGATCTTATGATGACTTAGCTGCTATACAACAACGCTTAGAAAAAGAAGGATTGATCGTAGAATACCTAGAGAAACATTTTGGCCGTTTGTTTATAGCTGTGGAGTGTCATGGCATACGGTTAATAGATAATTTTGCGCTGTGAGTCAACGCTCGGTGTTGCGCAGACACAGCTAACCTGATAAAATTTTAAATTCATTATTACAAATAAGGAGACTATTATGTCAGCAGCATTTTCTTTTTTTAATTCTCGTCAAGCCCTCCAAACTACTCTGAACACGCTCACTCAAGTTGGATTTCTACTCACCGCAGCTGCCCTTGTAAAAGGTGTAGACAGTGGTGCAACAGACTCGTGGCTTATGCCAGCGAATTGGAATAGACCCCCAGAATTAGAAGGTGTCGATATTAACGAAAACCCTTGCCTAGTGTTTTGCTATATTGAGTCCTACCTTGAAGGGATAAAAACCTTATATAATGAAAATCATCCCGTTTACGGGAAAATGGCAGCAGACATGTTAGCTTATTGTAGCGAAGGAATCGCGCAAGCAGCAGCGGCTGGAATAAAAGGTATGGAAGCTTGCCTGCCTGGCGTATCTAAAGAAGCAGTCGAAGAATTCACGGGACGCGTTTTCACTAGAAGCATGGGCTGTGGCCACTAAGAGTAATACCATTTATCAATCCTCCCGCAGTTTTGTCTGCGGGAGGGGTACAAATTCCAATTAATCACCATCCCTATTACTATCATGGCTGTCATTTTGTAATAAATATATTTAAAAGCGCACAACAGTAGCAAAAGTATTTATTTTTTCTTGCAAGCGATCATCCATTCTTTTAGCTACTGTGGAAAAGAATCGATACCCTTTTTCAGCCTTGACTTGTATATTTTGCTCTAGACTCCTGTCTTTCTCAGGAATCAGCTCTAGTTTCCCATGTTCCTCCAATAATTGACGCGCGGTTGTGCCCGTATAGACCCCTCCTTGAATAGGCACGCTGAGATCGGCACCCTTTTCTATCAAGAATTTAGCATAGCTATAATCACGCTCTAGGATGGCCCTGTGCAGCAGCGTGGCCTTCTCGTCAGAATAGCCCTTTGTAGCTCTTACACCATTCAATACATCATAGACTTCTTCTTTACTCAAATTCTGCGCCATAAAGGCAAAGAGTTCCTTAGCAAAATCTTCCTTATGAGTGCAAAAGAATATTTTCACTACGGTAAGCAAGAAAGAGCGCTGTCCTTGCGGATCTCGCAAAAAGGCCTCTTTTATATCTTGAATTATTTTTGTGCTGTTATAGCGCAGTGATAATTCTAGAAAATCACATACGCTATAGCGTACTTTTTCATGCTGAATAAGCCTAAGAATAAAATCCTCATGCTCATATATGATCAGATTATTCATCATAGTCCAGGTAAGAGCAAAAGGCTGTATGCGCGGATCTGCTAATAATAACTCCGTGCCCTCCCAATAAGCGTTTTCTATTGCCTTACCCATTGCAGAGCATTCATGGAAATCCGTTGCTGAAATATCTACTATTTTGGCAGCTAATATTTTTTTTACTGTTTCAGTGTCTTGAACCATAACAGCCACATGTAAATGTGTAAATCGATTCGTAGAATTTTTTTGGAATAATTCCGCTTCTTCAGTGGTTTCTGGCAATGTTTCAAAAATATGGTTTTCTGCCCAAGGTTTCTTATGCATAGGCCCATCATAACGATAGACTAATAAGCCTTGGTATTCTTCAGAATTTTCCTTTTTAGGATGATCATTTTTTATAGATTCTTTTAAAACATCCATAGATTCTAAATGACGCGAGATAAATCTTCTATTGGAATTAAAATGATCGAACTGTTCCTGATCCATTAAAGGTCGAATCGATGTTAGATGATTATTCTTTCCAACCTGTATATAGACATGAGGAATTTTTATGAAGTAGCTTAAACACTCATCAAATTGCTCTTGCGTTAAGTTCACACGAATATTGAGGTTTGTCTGATTTTCTATACATACCAGTTGCGTATTCACCGCTTCTTTAGGCTTTACTAAGGAAAAATAATTTGTCTGCGCTCCTTGAAGCTGGAAACCTTTAGATTCACTGTAAAAAGATTTAATCTCCGGTTTCAATAATAACGTATCTATGTTATTTCCCTGAAAAAGCAAAATATCATTTGTCCATTGCTGAAAAAGTTCACCTAAAGTTCTATAGAATAAAGCTTGCGGTAAAATAGCGGGTAATGGTTTATTCAACTGCTCAGCAGTACCATCCCAGATATTTAACAATGCAATCGTCATAAAATAATAATCGAGCCGTCCTTGCGCAGCATACCAATCGTGCAAACAGCTCAGTCCTTCGCATAATCCTCCCTTATCAAAAAAAGGATTATCGTCGGCTTTTACTGTTTGTAAATTTAAAAACTTCTCTATATTGTCAACGGGCTGTGACAATGAAAAAAAGCACGGTAAACGATGAATATTCTCTATTGTAGGTTCCGAACCTACAAAATAATCCCAAGCAGCAGCATAAAACAGCATTGTTTTTTTGGTAAATATTGTACTAGGGCCATTATCGCTTTTAGCCAAAAGTTCCAGCGCTGTTAAGCCATCAACCAGAGGTTCATCCAAGCTAAAAGCTTTATTGGTTTTTAACAAAAACTGTTTTAGCAGAATATGTAATACATTTGAGCTACCATCCATAATGGCCCAAGGCAATAGTGCTTTGATTTCGCTTTCACTCAACAGTTCAGCCAGAAGCGGATCATCTTTTTGAGAAAGAATTTTGGCGAGATTAACTCTATTGAGAAAATCAATATCACAGAAGATCATGGCTTTAAAAGTAAGTAACTTTAAAAATAAATTATCTTTATCTTCAATAATCGTGATGGGATCAGTTGTAGCGATATGCCATGTCTGTATCTCTGCTATATAAGAGAATTTTGGGCGTTCAGCAACTGCGACATTTTCAAAAGCTTCCTTGGTAGGAAAAACGACGGTGGCTGTAGAAAGCAGCGCTGCATTGTCCTGCAGCAGAGCAAGCAATGCTGCATAATTTTCTTCGTGATAGTTTTTACAGAATTGTTCATACAGTTCTAATATTGTCATGGTTTACCTTCAAAGATACTTATAATAGTCATTATTGTACAGAAATTGCGCTTAAATGGCAAGTATATGGCACAGAATACAGGTTTTTACGCTAATTGATTGGAAGTGAAAAAGGTGCGGAGGCGAGCTCCCCCGCAGCATTGTCTACGGGGAGTTATGAATCACGACTAATCGTCAGCGCCATTGTCGCTATTATCACTATTGTCATCCGATGAATCATCGTTATCCATCATGTTTTGATCGCTACTATCATCAGAATCAGAAGAAGCTCCATCACCAAAATTGGTGTCATTGGCGGCATTGTCGCCCGCATCATCATCATTGCTAGCGGCATCCGGATTACCCAAATTAGCAGCAGCATCAGAGGCCGCCGTAGGATCGTCTACGAGTAGGGTGGGCTTGGTGATACTGCTGCTCGTTGTAGCCGCTAAACTTAGGCTGGCAATGCTGATCAATAACATTGCGGATAAAATAGACCATATGCGTTTCATAGAAAAATCTCCCAGTAAGAATAAAGAACTAAAAATCATGTTGCACTATAACAAGGTTTTTGACTTGCTTGCAAGAAGGGTATTTAGCCGTTTACCCCATAGCGCAGGTTATACGCTTCGATGGCAGCCCATACGTCTGTTAGCCCCTTATCTGTCGCAGCATAAACCAATAAATCTTTCAATGTGGCGATGCTTAAAACGGGTAGCTTGTACGTTTCCTTAACCTCTTGTATGGCCGATAACTCGCCTAAGCCCTTTTCCTGCCTATCCAACATTACCACCACGCCGCAGGGCTCTGCTCCTGCCGCTTTGATTAAGGCTATGGTCTCACGTATGGCCGTGCCAGCCGAAATGACGTCATCCAGAATCAATACCCGTCCTGCCAGCGGTGCCCCTACCCATAACGATTTTTCGCCATGATCCTTCACTTCTTTGCGATTAAAGGCATAAGGGACGTTTCTTTGATAGCGTTCAGCCAAAGCCATAGCGGTGGCACAAGCGAGCGGAATACCTTTATAAGCAGGGCCCACCAGCATGTCAAAGGCAAGAGTAGAAGATTGTATCGTTTCCGCATAAAAAGAGCCTAGTTGTGCTAGGGCCTGTCCCGTATTAAAATGGCCTGCATTGAAAAAATAAGGGCTAATGCGGCCCGATTTCAGGGTAAACTCACCCCAACGCAAGGCCTCACACTGCAGTGCACAGGTAATGAATTCTTGCTGCAACGCC
>VFJT01000211.1 GCA_009885935.1 Gammaproteobacteria bacterium | reverse complement strand
CTGTATCGCGGCTTGTTGATCATGCCAATTGCTTTTTTAGTGGCGGGTTTGATGTTGATTGGAATACGCGAAACTTTTTGTAAAATGTTTGACGAAGGAAAAGTGTAGGATAAATTATTGATACTGATCTGTAGGGATGGCTCAAAAGCCACCCCTACACAGCGAAAAATTTAGTTACTTGGACGACTGGGAGCGCTGTTCTCCGCATCTTTATCTTTCTTATCATCTTTATTCGCTGATGAGCCGCCTGACTGCGATGTCATTCCCTTCTGCTTAGTCACTTCCGCCTCTACCTCTTTCTCTACCTCTTTTACATGTGAGCTACTAGTGAGCAGAGAACTAGGGTCTTTTGGATTCTTCACAGCACTCTGTTCCTGCTTTTGTTCCTCTTGAGGCTCAGGTCCGGCTCCAGTATCCAGCTCATTTCCTGTTTCATTTTCTTTTTCAGTATCCAGCTCAACATCCTGTTCCTGTTCCTGTTTATCTTGAGGCGGCTTAGCTTCAACTTTAGCTTCAACTTTAGGAGGTGTTATAGACTTGAAAGCCTCTTCAGCTAACTCTTTAGGCTCCAGCTCTTTAAGTCTCTTTTCTTCTTCCGCATTACCCTTTGCCATCTCACCAATCATTTCTGCACACAATTTTTCATTGCCAGCTATTTTTTCAAGATAGCCTTTAGTCGCTTTGTCATTGTCTTCGGTTTTGCCGGGATTTGCCTCCGCCGCCCCGTTAGCAAACGATTGCGCTGATTCAAGAATACTCTTGCCTGCTAAAACTGGGGTTACCTTTTCATTTGAGGCTAGAGCCATTTTAAGAGTCTCATATGCGCCTTTGTCGGTTTCAACCCCGGGCCCGCTGAGATCTACAGCAGTAATGCCTGCTTTTTCAAAGGCGTCTAATACATCCTTTACACCTGCTTGAGGGTTCTCTCCCGTAATGGTTGCCGTCATTCCCTTTTCACCAAAAGTAAAATGCGCACTATAAGAAGGATCTGATTTACCGTCTTTTAAAATAGGTGTTAACGTTCCACCGTTACCATTTTCGTCCGGAGTATACTGCAAACCTTGTGCCTTCAGTTCAGCCTCATCTTCAAACATTTCTTGCAGTGCGTTAGCCCCATTAGCTTCTTGCGCTGTGATTTCTATGGCAGAAGCAACAGGAGCAGCCTGAAGTTGCTGCTGCTGTGCCTGTAGCTGCTGTTCAGTCTTGATCAAAACATCTATAATGAAATTTCGATTGGTCTCTTCATTAAGATCTTCTAAAGAATCAACAATAGTTCCGACTTGCCCATTCTTTTGGCCCATAGACAAATTACTGTTGTTTATGACATCCTGAGCTACAACTAGAGCGGGTCCCATTTGATTCTCATCAATTTCTTGATTGTTTGGGTCCTCAAGAGAAGCCAGGGCGCTTTGTACGGTTTCTAAATCCCGAGTTATTGATGCTAAGTTTTTTTCATCAGCCCTAGCCTCTCTATCCTTAGTAGGTCCAGGTTTAGTCCCTGCAGTAGCTTCAGCATTAAGCACTCCTTCCGGCCCGTTGCCTTCTAGCATATCTTTGTTTTTGGGATTCTGCGCGTCCAAGAACCGCTGTGCTAGCTCTGCCATGATAAAAGCGAAATCAGATGGTAACTACTCGCCCCATCATTGCATCGTCGCTGCGCTCCTCACAATGATGGGGCGAGTGGACACAAATATTTTAAAATTTTCTCAAACCCCCTTATCCAATAAATT
>VFJT01000083.1 GCA_009885935.1 Gammaproteobacteria bacterium | reverse complement strand
TATCTTTCACTGCAACATTTTTCGTTTCATCGACTGTAGCGCCCAAGATGGTAATAATGGCGGCTAAATCTTTTGCTGTTTTTTCTGAAACTGCGCTCTGTATACGTACATTCACGTCGATCTGGCCCGTCATATCCCTAGTGATAATGAGCAATTCTCGCGTAGCTTCTTCCATTTCCGTTTCGCCGAGTGTCTTTCCGCCCTTTACCATCAGATAGTATCGACCGTTCTTTGTTTCAAAATAATAGTTCTTGCCCGCGGGCTTATAGGTGCCACCAGGCTGAGAAAGACTAGTCTTAAACTCTTGCACATAGTGTTCATGTTCAGCCATAGCGTCTGCCAATGGGCTCTTCTGTTTTCCTGGAGCCGCTGCTACCAGCTGACTTACTCTAAATACGTCTGCACCCTCAGGATTTAAAGTCTCCCATATTGTTTTGCCGTTGATGCCTTCAACACTCTTAAGATACTCTTTATCCTGAAGAAGTTCCTGTGTTTTTTTAAATAATTTCATTTCCGGCAAAGAAAAATATTTATAGCCTACACCCGGTGCTGTTAAACGAGCATGTATTTTTTGGGTCGCATAGTAGAACGAAGATAGTCTGCTTTGATCTGCGCCAGAAAATAATGCTGTACCACCGCCAATGACACCGCTTCCTGCACGATAACGCTGTCCAGCACCTACATTCATTTTAGTTGGCTTATTTCCTGGCTTGGGCGCAGGAAGCTGCTTCCAACGTCTGCCCGTTCCTATGGTTTCATCCGTTTTGGCTTGAGGCTGCTGTTTGGGCAATCTATTAGGGTTGGGTCGAACCTTTTCATCCACTTTTGGATTGAGGAAATCTGTCCTACCTTTAGCGAAAGGTTTAGGATTGCCCTGATATGAAGGTGCAGGCCTTTTTTGCTCCGATGATTCTCCAGAAGCTTTTGGCCTTGGGGGTAGTAGCGGCGGTTTTGAACCCAGATTGGCGCCGCCAGCTCCCCCGCTCAAATCGTCCCCAGCAGTAGCACTGCGTTCCGGATCTAGAAAAAGCTTACGAAGCTCTACTAGCATAGCTTTATATTCTTGCGAATCGAGGTCACCTTGGCTAGCGGCAAAATAACTGACTTTTGCATATATACAGTCTTGGATGTAAGCGCTTACTGTTCCAACTTGTATACGCTGTTCACATTTGGTGCATATAGCTATTAACTGCGATTTCTTTCCTGCATCATGCTCTGCATTAGCAAGCACACGTAATTTATTCGCGGCTTTTCGCAGAGGAGAATTTGAAGATAACAAAGCAATATTAGAAAGAAATTCGATACGAGCGGCGTTGGCTTTAGCTACAGCTTGCCCCGCTGCATTTAATTCATTTTCAAAAAGCTGTATTACATCCCAGAGTGCTTCCCTTTGTGATTTTATTGGCTCTTGTGCGCCTAAAATACATTGTGCTATAGATCCCTTCGGATTATCCATTCTAGAAAAAGCAGCTTTCAGGTCTCTGTGTGCAGTTTGAAGCGAAACAGGGCCCGTTATAGGTTTCTGACAAGATGCCAATACGTGGGTAAAATCTGGAACGGCTTGATTAAACACCGTTGTATGTACATTAAGGCCTACATCGACTGTAGCCCCTGCGCTGATTAGCTCCTGGACAATTTTTGGCCTTCCCAGACGGCCAGCGTATTGCAATGGGGTTTCCCTGACTGGTGAGTTAGAATTAGAAGCGGATTGTATTATTAAAGAATTAATATTTTTTGGTTTGGTTTTTAACCATTGCTTAACAGCCGCTAGGTTACGCCTTTCAATCGCGCCTTTGATTTCTTGTACATTACCTGCCATAACCGACCCCTAAATCCTTGAGAAAACTCACCTTATCACCATTATAGCAAGCAAAGCTTAAGCTTATATTAAGAGGCGGAAAATAATTTCAGCTATTGCGTCCCCATAAGAGGCGGAAAATAATTTCAGCTATTGCGTCCCCATTGGCCACAATATTCCCACATTTTTTATCAACAACTGCTTATTGTTAGCTAAATCAATGGCTTAGCGTTTAACAACCCTCGATTATTCAAGAACACATCAAGATCATTCAGTGCACCAAGTACTTGGTGTCCATTACTGGGCTTGCGATACTGGCTTTGCCCGATGATAGGCTGCGGCGAAACAGCCCCGCTTGTGATGCAGACGAAGCGCTGCTATATAGTAAATCATTCATCTGCCCTTTAGCATCACCCAAATTTTTCTTTTTTTCTGCTTCAACAGCGGCTTGCACTTCTTCTTTAGTCACCCGGCCCTCTGTGTAGTAAAGTCTTAGTGCCCGTATTGCATCTGCATCTCCTTGCTCCGAAGCCAGAAAATACCATTTCACAGCTTCAAGAGTATTCGAAGATGAAAAATACCCTTGTGCTACCTCAAATAGGGTATTGGCCACCCCTTGGCCCTTTTCATACATCCGTCCCAAGAAATACTGCCCTCTGGCATTTCCCTGCGCAGCGGCTAAGCGGTACCATTTCACGGCTTCAGCATAGTTTTTGGCCACGCCTTCGCCATTCTCATACGAAACTCCCAAATTACACTGCCCGCTAGCATCCCCTTGCTCGACAGCTAAGCGATACCACTTCACGGCTTCAGCCTGGTTCTTGGGAACACCGAAGCCATTTAAATACAACACCCCCAAATTAGCCTGTGATCTAGCCTTTCCTTGCTCGGCAGCTAAACGGATCCACTTCGCGCCTTCAATGTAGTCCTTAGGAACACCTTTACCCTCGGCGTACATAATCCCCAAATTACACTGCCCTCTAGCCTCTCCCTGCGCAGCGGCTAAGCGATACCATTTCACAGCTTCAGTATAGTTTTTAGCTACACCCTCACCCTCATCATACATACCCCCCAAGCAGCTCTGTGCAACTGCATTTCCATTTTTGGCGGCAGCTATCAAAGCATCTAATCCCTTCTCATTTCTTTTAGAATCGCTACTTTGTAAACTAGTGCCGCTGCTAGATGAAGCATATTCATTAGCATTCGGTAATGGTGGTGCCGAATACTGCGCTGCTCTTGACGAGGGAAAAAATGAGTGTGCCCCTAGTGATGCTTTATCCACTTGTTTTTCAGGAACATTGCTGTTCGTACTAGCACTACTGCCAGACTGTGCATAGGCGCTATAATGGGTAGACGATGTGGATGTAGTGGATATGCTTTTGCTAGAATAATCGATTGCTTTCGCAGGCTGTGGTACTGATGAAGAAGATGAAAAAGCCGCGCTTGTTTCTTGCATATAAGTACCATTACTTAAAGATGGTGTACCCCAACCGGAATCTCTGCTATCCCATAAAAGTGATGCTGAAGGCTGTGGTGATGGAAAATTGGCATTAGTCTGGGGTACTGCAGGATACAGTCTAGAATGACGGTAATCTCCAGAATAACTAGGCTGAGGCGGTGCCCATGGCTCTGGTGCTTGTGACAATGAATAAGCACTATTACTTAAAGACGGTGTACCCCAACCGGAATCTCTGCTACCCCATAAAGGGGGTGCTGAAGGTTGTGGTGCTGGAAAATTAGCATTATTGTTTTGATGATTTGATGGATACGTAGAACTAATATTAGTCTGGGATACTACGGGATACGGTGTAGCATGCGGATAATCTCCAAAGTAACTGGACTGAGGCGGTACCCATGGCTCTGGTGCTTGTGATAATGAATAAGTGCTATTACTTAAAGACGGTGTACCCCAACCGGAATTTCTGCTATCCCATAAAGGTGGTGCTGAAGGTTGTGGTGCTGGAAAATTGGCATTAGTCTGACCTGCTGAAAAATACGATGAAGTATGCGAATAATTTCCAGAGTAACTGGACTGAGGCGGTACTGATGGTTCGGGTACTACTGACGATGAAACGGTTGAATATATTCCTGATGGGCTAGAGCTTGCTTCTTCAAGACGACTAGTCTGTGTGCTGATTTTGCTGCTAGACAAAGAAGCTTGTCTGCTGGAATCTCCGCAAGAGACTTCGCAAGCCTGCGCTTGTTTAGCTTTATCAAGGAATTTTTGTATTTTCTTTTTTAAATCTCTTGCCGGCTGAATATCTGCATAGGTAAATTTGTGTAACCCTTGTAAGGGCTCTACCGCTACACCGCCACCTAACCGCAATAGCTCCAAAACACCGTCAAGATCATAAACGTCACCATGAATTCGCACAGGGATATCAATAAGACAACAGCTTATTGGATCTTCTAAGTTTTTTTCATTTATCGTTTTTTCAAATGCTTTTTTTGTTGATTCATTCGTTATGACTAAGGCTTGTGAAGAAAAAGTTTCTTGCCCATTATAAGTTTGTAGGTAGTACTTTATAGCATCATTGAGAAAAGGAAATACTTCTTCATATTTTTTTGGGATATTGTGTAATTCCATGGCATTTACCTCTTACTTGAATTCTATAACATTGGAATATGATTCAAGCACAGTGAACTTTTTGCAGCTGTTTTACAGACTATGGCTCTAAGAACTATTAGCTACCAACAAATCGCTTTCACATAGCCAAGTTCCATGGATTATAAACACATTACCATTTATAATCAACAAATAAATGAACAAAACACCCAGAATAAGAACGAATTATCCGAGCCGCTTTTTTACCCGCTTCCTGACGGTCGCGGCTCGGGGAAACAGGAAAAAGGCCTTAAAACTTCTATATTCGGCTCAGTAAGCAATGCGTTATACTCTATTTTGGCTCAACCCACAGATTACGCGCGGTTACTCCCTTACCTTCTATCAGCTCTTTGTCATTCTTCAATTCAGAGGATGGTTTACGGGCCTGTGCTTGTATAAGTTTTTTTACGTCGGTGTCAGGTACAACCGTACTATCTGCTTCTTTAATAACCTGACCATCCGTAGACAGTTTAAATGTTTCCTTGCCTGCACCTGCACCCAAATCACCTACAATACAGTAAGACCCGTCCTTATCCTTGGCATCTGCTGCCATGAACATACCTTGGGTCAGTTTAAATTTAAGTCCAGGGTCTCCAAAGGCCAAATCACGATAATCATCACCACGAACCTCTGGCAGCTGCGCCCTGCTAAAATCTTTATACGTCTCAAATACAGCGGTTGCGGCATTCTTATCGCGGTGAGTTTGACGCATTATACAGGCCCCGCCCTCTACCCCTGCCGTAATCAAATTTAAATCCTCTAGGCGAGTCTTATCGCCCCCAAAGACACCACCAAACATCCCTTTAGATTTCGGCGTACTCAATGTAAAATGAGGGACTACACCCGGCTTGGCTGCTGCTGCTACTGCAATCTCGGCAGTTGCTGTTATTCCTGTTGCAAGCCCCTCCTTAGTTCCCGTTACGGTGATTTTTGTATTCACATTATCTGGCTGGCCAGAAAATTCTATTTTTGTGGCTTTATCCGTTGTAGCTCCCTCCTCAGTGAAGATCATGGTATCTTTCGCTGCACCCTTAATCACAATGAATTTAGTATCACCAGACTCATATATCAGTGGTTTTGTAGGGTTGGCTGCATGAATGCGATCAATTTCTGCAAGCGCATCAATCACCGCTGTAGGATTACCTGCCTTCAATGCAGCGTCTAACGTTTTTACCGCGGTTTCAAATGGTTTAGGAGTCCCCGTAGCAAGATCTTTATCGAATGCCGTACAAGCATTTACCATCACCGCTGCCCGCATAAAGTCAAAAGAAACTGGGACGGTGACGGTTGCTGTATCCACCTTGGCGGGTGCTGTTATAGGGCTAGGGTTTTTAGCGTGATCTGTGGCCGCGTCTAACAGCTCCTCCCAAGGCCCTTGCTCGATAGCATCTAATCCATCGTGTTTTTCCTTTCCATCGTGTTTTTCCTTAATTTTCTTGTAAATTGCCACGGCCTGATTAGAACCGATGTATCCGGGTTCCAGTGCAGCCTTTTCAAGAAGCTCCGTAATTTCAGCAATAGCCGTAGCTTCTGTACTGTTAATTTTATCGTTCACGACATCCATAAGAGTCTTATCCGTCACTAGACTACTCGTTAATATGCCCGAAAACAGTCCTTTTTTCTTCTGTACTACATAGAATTGTGTTGATTCACTACGCGTATCAACAATCCCGATCACATCATAAGGAGCTTCTGGTTCTCCAACTGTTTCTCGAGCTTCTTTTCGGGCTTCATAAATTTTTTCTAGTTCTAGCTCAATCGCTTTTTCTGAATTATCTTCTCTTTTACCACCCTTAATCCAATCTGTTATATCTGCTTCATTAACGCCCTTTTTACGATCGTTTGCGTGTCGAGCATCTAACAACAATGCTGTTTCCATTGCAGCCTTTCTCGCTGCAGGGGTCTTAGCATTGTTTAAAGCGGCACGCGCCTTGTCTGCATCATTTTGTTTCGTAGAGTCTAAATTTTGCAATCTAATCTCTAGTCTTTCTTTAACCTGCGCATACAGGCGATCATTACCTACAACTGCGCCCACAAGCCAAAGAGACATGAGTCGCCCAAGTTCTTGACGGGCATGAATAGCTCTTTCCTTGTCGGTTAGTTCCACGGCGGCTTCAAACGGGGCGTTAGCGTCATCTAATGCGGCTTGAGCGGTTGTAGCCGCAGTCTTTAGATCAGGATCACGTGGAATACCACCATCATCAACCATAAGCGTATGCGCCCGTTGCGCTGCATCGGCTAAAGCGGGGATCCCTTCTGCTGCTGCCACAACTTTAGGATAGTGGGCATAGTCTTTTTCTGCCTGTGCAGCGTTTATACCCACTGCAATTGCCTTTTCGGCAGCGCTTGCTGCGTCGAAGTCTGCCTGGGCTCTTTGTTGTTCTTCGCTCACCTCATTAACACCCAATTGAGCGTCGCCGAGTACTCTGGCTGTCTCCGCAACCTCTGCGTCTGCATTAGTTACTGCTTGAGTTGCTGTAACTTGTTCCTCGCGCGCTACTCTCAACTCCTCAGTTTTATCTGTAACAAGAATATTGGCGTCGTTATGCGCAATTTCTTTTTGATTTTTTTCTGTTTGCTTTAAAACCCGATCATCCGTTGCAGCTTGCAGTGCTTGATCAGCAGCAGGGAGATTGTCTACTGCTGTTTTAAACGCTTCTGCTGCTCCTAATTCGGCTTGAGCGGCTGCTAGCGCTTCTTGTAAATCGATTACTTCCGCATTTGCAGCCGCTAGGGCCGCGGGAGCAGCCGCTATACGAGTCGCCGTAATCGTTACTACGGCAGGCAGAGCGAGAATCCCTGCGACGGGGATATTTGCTTCTAGTACTGCTGCTGCTGCGACTGCCTGCGCTGCTGCTAGTGCTGGCGTAATAAGATCTATTGCCGCCCGCGCATTGTCGATATAGGTTTGAGGACTAGCAACCTCCAGCACAGGAGCATTAGGATCGATAGGATCGATTTGTAGATTAGTTAACTGTGCTCGCAAATCTACAGCTGTCTGTGCAGCCTGAGCTTGCGCTGCAAATTGCGCTTTTGCTGCATCAAAAGCTGTTTTTTCGTCGCTAGGATCTGCGAATAGCGGGTTGCCTGTGCCATCTATTTGCACAACTTGACCAGCTGGATCAGCTGGATCAGCTGGATTTAAAGCCAATAATGCTGCATGCAATGGATTAGCGGGCGCATTTTCTGTATATAAATTTGCCGCAGCCAAACGTGCTTGAAGAGCAACTGCTCTGGCTCCTTGAGCATCCACCCGCGCTTGAGCAGCGCCGGTTGCGGCAGCTTGAGCAGCAGGTAATGCAGCAGCGGCAAGATCTCTTGCTGTAGTTTGAACACCTACCTCTTGATCAGCGGCTGCTACCGCGTTGTTAGCAGCAGTTAACACTAGTTGCGCCGCATCTCCTGCCGCCGTGGCAGCAGCGACTTCGTCTCCAAGTCTTATTACGTCCTGATCAATCTCACTTTTTTTCTCTTCGGCGTCTCTTTGTGCGTCAAGAGCTAACGCATGCTCCTCTTTTGCAGCCGTTAATACACCGTCGGCAGCCGTTAACCTTCTGCCAGCGTCGCCCAATTCTTCTTTGTAAAAGCCTACGGCTCCCTCCGCTTTAGTTGCCTCAACCTCTAACATCGTTTGCTGAAGCCCTCTAAGCTCAGTGGTTATAGCCGCCACAGCGGTGACAAAATTAGGGTTAGGAGATAATGCTCGCATCTCGTCAATTTTAGCTAGCGCCTTTTGTGCCATTTCAGCGCGTCCTGCGAATGATTTTGTATCATCACCCGCGGCAGCCAAAAAACCATCCAAAGCAAATGCTTTCGATAAGATTTTTTTCTGTGCTTTAAATTCAGCTCCCTTAGCTGGATCAACTGGGTCAATTAGACCGAAACCAGCCAAACTCGCATTTAGAATAGTGGATGTCTGCTTGCAAGCTGGGTCTCCAGCTCCGGCTGCTTCTAGTTTAGCTTTAACCGCATCCACGTGATCCTGAGTGACATCCTGACCGTCAGGGCTAGCTAGAGTGGTATTTAAAAAATTTAGAGCCTGCTTTGGATGGGGCCGCGCCGCTATTTCACGCGCTATCGCTGTTTCCTTAGGGAAATAAGTACCTTCTAGAGATGCTTTTTGCTGCTGTGCATATGGGAAAACCCACTCCGCATTCGTATAAGCTTTCTCTAATTCCTTGATCGCGTTTAAGCTAGTCTTTGCTGCAGCTTTTTTCTGGTCTGCAGTTTTATTTGGCTCATCATGAACAACCCCAAAATTGGCATACGCCTCTGCAAATGCAGTTGCTGCTTTTAAGACTACGGCATGTTGCGAAGAGACTGCGCTTCCGGGATCCCTTCCCAGCGCATTAAGAAGGTCCACAGCACTGTTTGGGTCATAATGCGAATCAGAATGCAGCACTTTGCACAACTGGTATCGCTTCGTATCCAGCCGATCGCCGCCCACAGGCGGACGACTTATCTCCTGCGTCACATAATTCACATCGCCTACAGTGACATTATTAGGAGTTTTAGCAAGCTCTGCATTCAATATTTCTAGTTTTTGCCATGGGGTCTTATTTGCGCCGATTAACGCGGTTTGTAGATCACCTGCACTCATCGCCATATTATTGCTCCTAATTGCTTAAATTATTGTTTAACCGTAACGCTCAATCTCTTTGCCCATCATTGCGAGGAGCGCAGTCATTATTCTAATATT
>VFJT01000082.1 GCA_009885935.1 Gammaproteobacteria bacterium | reverse complement strand
TGAGATCGACGGTTTGGGTTTGTGCATATAGGCTGGGTACTATGCAGCATAGAATTAGAAAAAACAGAATTTTATGGACTGTGCGCATGTTAGCGTCCTTTCATCGATTCTATGAACTTAACCATTTATACATATAATACGGGCATGATACAAGCCTTAAAATACCTTTTCATTTCGTGCGACAACCTATTTGCGGTCCCATTGGGTGCATTATGGAATTAAAAGTGGCTCAAATAGTAGCCTATTCCTGGGTCTAAGTTTCTATAAAATCCTTGCTCATCACACATCACCAAATCCTTTTTTACTAAACTATTCATCGCCTGATCTAAGCTGGAAGTGGACAATCCGCAAAACTGCAGAAAATCTCGGCCATACGGTTCGGCTGTGGGCTGTTTGGCTAAAGCCGTTAATAGTTTCTTTTGATTTAAGCTCAATTGAAAATAATCCCCTAAAAGAATATTTTTATGGGTTAAGATGTAATGCGACCAAATATCTTCTACGATATCTGCCGTAGGTATTTTCTCAGAGTTTCTCCACACAGTACTGCATAACACATTAACATAATAGGGGTGTCGTTCACTGAATTGCATCATGCGCAAAAACGCATCGTCGTTGAGCTCTTTTTTCCATTTCAGTTTAGCAGCCTGTTGAATAGACGCAGCGTACACTTCAGCCGACATCCTATCAATCTTCATCGCTTCACATAAACGATATAATGGCCGCGAGTGACTTCCAAACATTTCATTCAACATATGTCGGTTACTTCCAGAAAACAAATAAACAATATTTTTGCTTCTTTCGACTGCATGACGAATACACGCCTCTAATGATTGACTTTCTTTAATTTCTGCTAGTTGCTGAAATTCATCAAAAACGATGATCACCTTTTTATTTGCCGCTTGCGCTACGGCATCTAAATTAAGCAAAATATCCGTGATAGATTTTTCATGGCTCGCTGTAGTATGGAAAATAACCTTCTGCCCCGCGGCACTCAAAACAATATCTGCTGTCATTGTTTTGAAATATTTTTTTAAAATTTCTTGCAATTTCTTTACATCAGAATAAAGTTCTAAAACTAAAGAGCCTACAGCCGTTTCAATTTTTTTCTGAACATCTTCAAAGGAAGTCGCCGACAGCAATTCTATCCACGCATATTGATGGCCCGATCCTTTAGCCACCTTGTTGATTAAACTCGTTTTGCCATAACGCCTAGGCGCAACCAATACAGTGTGAACTAAATTTTCTATATTTTTTGTTAAGTCCTTAATTTCAATTTTTCTGTTTAGAAAAGCGCTTCCTTCAGCAAGTCCTGCTGGAAATAATGGCTCAGCCATACCACCCCCTAGTCTTCAATCGAATTTCATAGTATTATGACTCATATTTATATGAAATGCAAGTTTCACATAAATATGAGTCATAACACTATGAAATAGAGGCGATTTGTTATTATGTCATTGATTTATAATGGAAATCATCCATCAAGCCTCTCTTTTCCCATCCTCAGCAATCCATTGGTTTAAAATCACAATGAGTTTTTGTGCTTGATCGGCGCTAGAAATATTGAATTTTGATTTTAAATTATATTGATCATTCCGTTTTTGATAACGACGTATAGAATACTTCGGTGGGCTATACCTTTGTTTGGCCTTTTCCCAATCTTGGTATTTATAGACGATGGTAGACCACGCGCCTTTAGTCAATACAATTTTATCCAATTGCTTGATCGTGGTTACACCTTCGTCTACATATTCAATGGTTAAATCATCAATGGTGTTCGACATTATTATCTCCTACTATTTTACGTTGTACTCTATGCATGACCATTTTACACAAAAGTTCACGCGGATCTGTTTTGGCATATTCTGCCACCGTTTCAACCGCTAATTCAGGTCCCCACAACACCGCGCGCTGACCTACGGCCACATCGTCATGACCACTAATGTCGATCATAACGCTATCCATGGAGACACGACCAACGATCTTAGCCATACACCCATTTAACCACATCGGCGTACCATTGGGTAGAGCACGCGGATAGCCATCACCATAACCAGCGCCAACGACGGCAATAGTCATGTTTTCTGTAGCTACAAAGGTACCTCCATAACCCACGGCATCGCCGGCTTGAATAGTACGTATAGCCTTAATGGGTGCCGTTAAACGCATGACCGGTTTCAAGTGTGGTTTTTTCTCAGCGGGAGTAAACGGTGAGCCACCGTACATCATGAGCCCCGGTCGCACCCATTGC
>VFJT01000043.1 GCA_009885935.1 Gammaproteobacteria bacterium | reverse complement strand
CGACCGTCAGGGAGCGGAAGGATGTGATATACTCTATAATTAACAGATTTTAAAATAGAGATAATATTATGCCAATTTATGAATATTGTTGTCAAAAATGCGGTCATTGTTTTGACGCCTTACAAGGCTTATCCGATGTGCCTTTGGAAGAATGCCCGCAATGTAAAGAACTCAGTCTAGAAAAACTGATCAGCGCGCCTATGTTTCAACTTAAAGGCAGCGGCTGGTATGAAACTGATTTTAAAAAGAAAAAAGAAGCGCCTGCAAAAGACAAAGACAGCGCTCCTACAGAAACTAAAACCGATACGCCTAAAAGCGAACCCGTTACCAAAAAGAAAGAGGACAGTGAATGAGTAAAATAAAGGCCAGCCTGCAGCGTCACTTTTTAGCAGGCTTATTAGTTTGGCTACCCATCTTAGCCACGGTTTGGGTGGTGCATTTTATCGTAACTTTACTCGATCAAGTGTTATTGTTGTTACCCGCCGATGTTTCCCCGCGCGCTTGGCTGGGTATGGATATTCCTGGTTTTGGTGTCATCATCAGCTTACTCATTGTGTTAGGGACCGGCGTTCTAGTTGCCAATTTTTTTGGACGGAAAATATTTTCCTTTTGGGAGCATTTAGTACATCGCGTACCACTAGTCAGAAGTATCTATGGCAGTGTCAAGCAAGTCACTCAATCCTTCCTAGAACCCGGCGGCAATTCCTTTAAAAAAGTAGTGTTAGTGGAATACCCGCGCCGCGATATGTGGAGTATCGCCTTTCAAACGACAGACAATTTTTCTGTAGGACGCGAGCAATTGCCCGACAAACATGTAATGCTTTTTATTCCGACTACACCCAATCCCACCTCGGGATTTTTGTTGATCGTTCCCGCCAATGAGGTAAAGGAAATGAACCTATCCGTAGAAGATGCTATTAAGATGGTCATATCTTTGGGGGTAGTCCAGCCTAAAGAAAAGAATAACCCAGCTCAAAACTGCGCATAATTTAATCAGAATTATAGGCGCTGTTGCGAAAACCCCTACTATATAAAATAAATTCTAGTATATCGGACTAACCACAAGATAATATCACCCTCAAAATGCTATTCATTTGAATAGGGCACTAGTACTTTTGAATTTTTTCACCAGCCATGTTATACTCCCATTACTGAAATCCTTGCCATAGGATAGTAGAAATCTCATTTTTTGCAACAGTGCTTACGGAAGCATACCATAGTCCAGAGGAGCTTTTTGGAAATGCACGTAAGTATAAAAAAAACATCCGCGTGAGTAATGGAGTCAACTGCATACCCACGTAATTTAACAGCATACCTACAACGGTTGATTTTTAGACTAATCGGCTAGTCCGGACTAGTTCTTATTTCTCTAATATAAAAATAGGAGGGTTCTCAGTGGAAATTACAGCCATTATTGCTAATATAAAGAAATTATTTCAATTGGCAAAAGAAGATAGTAGTTCTAAACAATGTAAATCCCTTGTTTTTTTAGAAAAGAAAATAAATGGAGATAGTGCTGCTGTAGAAATAGAAACTCTATTATTGGTATTAAGCAAATTAAAGCAAATGCTAAAGCCCTCGGAGCGTAATAATAAATTAATCACTATCGCTGACAACCTTGCTCATCAATTAGATCAACTTAAAGATCAATCAGCTTTAAAAGCGCCTTATTTTGATCCCGCCATAACCAAACCCAATAGACAACAAACCAATACCACAACACTAAAATTATCTGACACAACAGGTAGAATGCTAGAGCAGGACTATGACTTGCAGTGGGCACAAGAAGCACTTCAGCCTTGGTCTTCTCTCGTCGCCAATATTGAGAAAGCGAATCGACAACCTTTCTTTTTTGGGCGAACAGCAGGACAGCGTTTAAACCGGATGGCATATCATTATGTGAGAAATGCCAAGAATTGCCCTAATGCTAAAAATTTAGTTCAGGCTATTACTGAACGGGGCGTTGAAAAATCTCATTGGAGTGATGTCGCAAACTATTGGCTAAAGTCTATGGGGGTCTATCGCGATAGGGAATTATTACAGCTCCAGAAAAGAGAATTAACCAAAGAAGAAAAATTGTTTTGGGGTGATTTTAATTTAATGCAATTTTTTCTCAATAAAGATTGGATGGAAGATGTAGACAGGCCAGACTATCGCCATAAACATACTGTTCATGCAACATCTAAGCCCATGTTAGCATCCAGTCATAGAAATGCGGATATAGATAGAGATCTTATTAATAGAAGGGCTTGCAAATACCTGCTACACCACATGCGCGAAAATGATAGGTTAATCATTTATTCTTTAGATGGAATAGATCAAAAAGCAGTAGCTTTAGCAGCTGTATTTACGATACAGCAAGATGGAAAAGAAAAAACAAAAGTTCCGGTCTGCACAACGGAATTACGTGAATTATTCCGCTTATGGGATTATCTTGGACCGAATGTGTTATTCACTGAAAAACTGAGCAAAGTGGATCCGCCCTGGATAAGTAATATTAGCACTCAAAAAGATTGGGCTTATTATGCATTGCATCTGGTACGAAAAATACTCATTAATGAAAAAATCGATCAAAACTTTCTTCCCTCAGTCGCGATGATGCTAAAAGAAATTAAAAAAGAAAATTATGCCAAGGTTATTCAACTATATCACAATGCATGCCCCTCCTTGTATGGCCAAAGAATTTTAACGTCAAAAAAACAAAATGCAAAAATCAGACAAAACCTCAGCATAGAAATAGATGAAGCTCAAATGCAGAGCAAAGCTTATATTCTAGAGATTACGAGAATTATTCTTCAGCAAGAAGAAAAGTGGCCTATCTCTGCAATCGAAGATGAAGAGGAAGAGGAAGAGAAAGCCAAAATAGAGTATATTATCCATAGGGCTGCAAGAAAAGGCGATATTGAAGTTTTAAAAACCTGCTTGGTCACGGGAATTGATCCAGATCTGCAAGATCAAGATGCACAAGGTGATACACCGCTGATTGTGGCAGCACGTTCAGGAAATAAAGAATGTCTAGAATGGTTAATCAACTATGGAGCACAAAAAGATTTACCTAATCATGCCGGCCATACAGCGGTCAATATTGCGGCAGCCAATGGTCATGTAAATTGCTTAAAATTTTTAATTGAAGAAGCGCATTGTGCAGTCGATCTCTCGGCTCAAAATGGCGCTACCGCTTTATTTGTGGCCGCGTGGGAAGGACATTCTGAGTGTGTGGCGTATCTATTAGAAAAAGGCGCAGATGCAAATGCGCTTGCCACTGAAGATAACGATACCCCTTTAACCATAGCAGCTGCAGAAGGTAAGATTGAAGTTCTGCAAATATTACTGAATAGCGGTAAAATTAAAATCCATCATAAAAATAGAAATGATCAATCGGCACTTTCTATCGCTAATGAGCAAGGCTATCAAGATTGTGTTTCTTTATTAACAAGATATGGTGCTATTGCTGAAAGTGCTGCAGAAAATATATATCAGTTTCTTCCGACTTTATCAAAGCAGCCGCACACTGCCGCTGCCTCATCAGAAGGATCTGAAAAAAGTGTTCTGCATCCGGGTCCAAAAAATAATTAACTGCGATAGGCTGCAACCAGAGTCTAAGATCTCATTGCAGCTGAACCCCTCGAGGTGCATTTCCTTCTTGCACTACGACTGAATGACTTGAACCTGAAGCCGCGCTTTCTGCTTGCGGCTCCATTTTAGTCTCTGCCGGCAGCGCGTTCTTAGTCGGTACTGGAAAAAAACTATTGGAATTAAGAACGCTAGCAGCGCCAGAAGAACAGGGTACATTTGGTATAATACTGACTCTTAAGCTGTGTTGAATCTGAAATGCTATAGCCCCATACTTTGAAGCCGTTTCTTTATCTATTACACTCAATGCTTCTTTCTGCAGAGCAATACGATCATCATGCTTCTTTACTTGTTTCTCTGTAACCGGAAAGACAGGTGTTAAGAGTTCAGATGAATTTATTGCCTTATAACACGCAATCACCTCAGACCAGCTCTCCTTCTTCCAGGCGCCTAGCATTTCTTCTGCTTTTGTAAGGCAAAGTGCATCGCCAGGGTAGAGTAATAACATTTTACGCATAAGGTGCATAGCGTATTCTGCCCATGATTTTTGTATGGCGGGATCTTGACGTTTACCCCAGGGCGTATCAACAGGAAGCAATTCTTGATAAAACTCAACATTCGTCAATTTGTCAAGGTATCTAAATACTTCCCGTAACTCACTGGTACAAACAGGAACTTTTAGTTTTCTGCCTTTATTACTGACATTATCCGGGATCTCCATCAATTTTGCTTCTGCAGAAGCCCCCAGATCAATCGTATCCAAAGCGTAGATTATGGACTCGCCATTATAGGCTGCCAAATGTAAAATCCATTTGCACATGCGTCTGCAAATTAAGTCGTCATAATATGATGGGTCTAATGAAGGATCTCCGCTGGCAGGTTCACTGCTAGATCCGCTAGCAGGTACCTTATTGCCTGGCTTATCCTTATATGTTTCGCGATTGACATCTT
>VFJT01000048.1 GCA_009885935.1 Gammaproteobacteria bacterium | reverse complement strand
GCTCTATCGTAAGAGCATACACGCGCAAACTTTTCCACGCCACGTTGCACCAAAATCCATGAATACGCAGCCCCACCCATTCCGGCATCTAAAATAACGGTAGGGCCACTCTTAATATTGTTACCGCTGCAATGAATATGCAACCGAAAGCCGTTAATTTCAACTCGTTCCTCAGTACTATAGCGACTTTGCTCCGATGGAAAGCCCAGCTGATTACTCTCTCTGGCTTGTATCAACAGCCATAGAATACCAGCTCCTATAATAACAAACACAAACGCTATTATGGTTAAAACGATTTTCAGCTTTCGATTCATATTTCATATCCTCTTATTATGGCAACAAAACCAACTGTACATTAATTCCTTTAACCGTTGAACTATTTAAATAGTCCCGCAAATACTCTGCCAGCGGTATATCGACTACTTTATTTTTGACCACGGACGCTTCTCTATAAACCAAGCCCTCTTTAGTCCGCACAGCAAAGCCTAGATGCGATACATCCAATTTTGTACCTAAATGCGGTTTTGCATTCCAATTTAAACGAACAATTTCAACAATGCTGCCCGAAGGAATTTGATCAAAAACAAATTCGTTGGGCTGGCCTTGTTTATTAAATAAGGCCGTCAATGGCACATAAGGCACATGACTGTCTTGATTAGACATCTCTCTGCTTAACCCCCGCAATCGTTCCAGCAACTGCTGCTGCTCTTCCGGCGTAACCGCTGACAGTAGCTTAATACTGGAGAATGTTTTTTGTTCATACCAAGCTTTTTTGTTAATATAGACACTAATAGTCTTTGCAACAGATCGATTGTTTTGATCGTGAATGTCCACTGTAATGTCTTTAATCAAGCCTTGCTTTTCATTATTTGGATTCCACTCAGTACTCGTAAAATGATTGCGATTTTGATACGAAACAAGACCATTTTGATAATTTATTTTTTTTATCGTTTCCTTAAATTCTGGTACAGTATTGGCATTGAGTAAAGCCAGTACCGTGGCTACGTAGGTCATACAATCAAATGCATCGGAACGATATAAAGGGCTTTGATCAAATTCACCCTCAACTCCCTCACCTAATGCCCCATTCAAATAACGTTGCCCTAGAAAAGCGGCACTAAAATATTCAAGCCTCTTGTTCGTAGTCTGATTTACATATAATTTTTTAATAGTTGCATCATAAACAGCAATATTATAGGGCGGAATAATATTAATTTGCTCCGCTGCAAAGATTGCCGTCGGCATTAATGCTATGGTGAAAATAACAATGATTTTAAGGATGACGCGCATGTTTAAACAGCCTATCCCAACTCTCCAATACACTCTCCCATACGCACACTTTGTCCTGCAGCGAGTTGCGGCAAGAACTGCACTTTTTGTTTAGGGAATAATAAAATAACCGTTGAACCGTAGCAAAAATAACCAAGCTCAGCGCCCTTAGCAAAAGGAATAGACGCATAATCGGTGCTGACTATTTCTTTAGCCGCGTTAGGGGTAATACGCCCAGCAAATTGAGTGTGTATGCCCGCCACCAATAGAGCCGCGACAAAAATAACGGCGAAAGGCCCTGTAGGCGAATCAAAATAACAGATTAAACGCTCATTGCGAGCAAATAATCTTGGTATACGCAGCACGCTCTTTTCATTGACGGAAAATAAACGTCCCGGCACATAAACGGCTTTGGTTAAAACTCCATCGCAAGGCATATGCACGCGATGATAATCTTTGGGCGCTAAGTAGATCGTCATAAAATGCCCGTTATCAAATGGATTTTCTTGCTTTGGATCTAAAGCCAATAAATCGGCTATATCATAATAACGTCCTTTTACCTGTAAAATTTGTTGGCCTTTAATGACACCCAACTCGCTGATACTACCATCTACAGGACTCACCAAGACTTTATCTCCCATGGCAATGGGGCGGGCATGCGCGTGTAGTTGCCTCGTAAATAAACTTTGAAAATTAGGGTAGCTGTTCAGATCAGCCGATGCAGCCTCATCCATATTAACATCGTAACATTTTAAAAATAATTTCATCAATGGCAATTTGACTGCCGGTTGCTTACATTCTACCAATCGTCCCGCTAAACGTGATAAGGTGTGTTGTGGCAAAATAGACTGCATATTCTTTATATACCGTTGAAAAGCCCTAAGTGCTGCAGTATGACTAAAAGAGCCTTAAAAAACAAGCCATCTCGATAAGATTTGACTAATTATTGTTCTATTTATACCCTTACTATCTTTCTTTGTTTTGTGCTAATCTTATAATCTTAAAGCTTGACACACGCGGGCAATAAAATGAATATATCGCATTTGGATTTAAGGATAATATGAGACTTTCTAAAAAGACCCTTTATAAAACAACTCTGTGCACTACAGCTGTTTTGCTCACGGCTTGTTCTAGTAAACAATATGCCCCTGACCCCTCTGATCCTTTGCAAGGCATGAACCGCGGCACCTACAGCTTTAACCAAAAATTAGACAAGTACGCCTTAAAACCGGTAGCGCAGGTCTATACCTTTGTCACACCGCAAGTCGCGCGCGATCGCGTGACCAACTTTTTTAGTAATATAGGCGAAGTTCCCACTTTCTTTAACGATACCCTACAAGGCAATCTAAAATTGAGCGCCACAGCCTTAGGTCGTTTCGTCATCAACACCACCGTTGGTTTATTGGGTTTCTTCGATCCCGCCTCTAGTATGGGTCTTACCAAACATTACAACGATTTCGGCATTACGCTGGCACAATATGGTGTTACTACTTCGCCTTACTTGGTGTTACCACTCATTGGGCCTAGTTCTATACGCGATGCTTTGGCTTTGTGGCCAAATTATCGTTACCTGAGCATATGGGGCTATGTAGGGGATTACGCTGAATGGCGTAATATTTTCTTTGTAATCGATATCGTCAACTTACGCGCCAGTCTACTTTCGTCTGAGGATGTGGTACAACAAGCCTCGCTGGATGAATATGTCTTTATGCGCAATGCGTACCTACAAAAACGCGCTAGCCTCATTAAACGGTATACTGGCCGCGATGTAGGTCCTAAGGGCCAAATCAATAGCAATGAGGATCCTTTGGATAATAATGATGATCTGGTAGATGCACTGGAAGAACAAGACAGCCCCCCACCCACCACCACAGACACTGCAGTAAAAAATGATGCGTTGGGCAAAGACAATACCGCGAATACGGCCCCCGATGCTACTAAAGAAAATAATACCGTAACACCGCCGCCGCCCGTGTCATTCCGCCAGACTAGTCAGGATCCAGTGAAACAATCTCTAGCGCAAAATGAGCTCGTCGAAATGAGCAGCTAGGGCGTTATGCATATTGTTTTGTTTCAACCAGAAATTCCGCCCAATACCGGTAACATCATACGCTTGTGTGCTAATACAGGCTGTGACTTGCATTTGATCAAACCACTAGGGTTTGAGTTGACGGATAAAACACTTAAACGCGCCGGTTTGGATTATCATGAATACGCCACCATACGCTATTATGAAAATTGGCCGCATTTTTTAGCAGAACACACCGCAATACGTCTTTTTGCTTTTTCAACCAAAGGTCAAAATAGATATACGAGTATTCGCTATCAGAGAAATGATTTTTTATTATTTGGCTCAGAAACACGTGGTTTGCCTATGGATCTTTTAACGACCTTAGCCCCAAAACACATCCTGCGTATTCCCATGCAGGCGTCTAGCCGCAGCCTTAACCTGGCCAATACCGTAGCTATCGCCGTTTATGAAGCTTGGCGACAATTGGATTTCGCGCTATAAAATCTTTTTTTTCAATACATTACGTTAATAACTTGCACTAGAAGCTATTTTGGGTTACAATTGACCTTTATGCCTTGGCCGGTTTTTTCCCCCTTAAGAAAATGGATTTTCAATGAGTAATACTATGTTTAAAAGAGCAGCATCCTCGCAGAATATTCCAAATAAAAAAATATTCAGCCCCAAACCTTACCGTATACGTTTACCCATGCTATTGCCTATAGAATCCACTAAACGCTTATTACAAAACCCCAAGATCACCCATGTTTTACCACAATTACAACAAATAGTTTATACCACCGATGCCCAATATCAAAATCTATATTTGAAATCTTTAGAAAATTTTGTCGGATTTGTGCAACAATTACCTTCTAGACGTAATTTTCATTTCAATCATGTAGGCGGTATGTCCTTATTAGGACTACTGCGCGCATTCCAAACGATACGCTTATACCGCGAACAAACGCCCATCAAAAGTTATGCTAGAGACAAAGTTCCTGCCAATATCGCTTTGTGGTCTTACGCCTTATATACCGCAGCATTATTTTTAGGCATAGGTGAAATTTATGCTACCTACTGGGTTTCATTGTGCGATGCCCATGGGGAATTCAAACAACGCTGGCAGCCTAAAACAGGTCCCATGACGCAATATGACGCCAGCCATTATCGTTATTCTTTCGAACAAGAAACGCGTGACGCTATTGCCAGCTTAGATACTTTAGTTGTTGCCGAAAAGTTGCTGCCTAAAGAAGGCTTGGAATGGATTGCCAGCGACAAATATGTTTATGAATTATGGTCTGCTATTCTAACGGGCAACAGCAGCCGTGCGGGTCCCTTTGCAGGATTTATCCTGCCGAGTGAAGACATACTGCTAGAACAACACCAAGACTTAATTGAGTCATTAGAAGATTTTTTCTTGCATGAACAACGAGAAATTTTAGCCGAAGAACATCACGATGAGCTCATCGTTGAGTTGGCGAATATAGACAATATTAACGATTTAAGCGCAGAACAACAAAAAGAGATCAAAGACAATCCCAAAAAAATCCTCATCAATCTACCGGATAAACCAGGCAGCATTTATATCAATCTCGTTGGTATTCCTAACTCTATTTCCTCTGATAAGCTATTCGGCGTACTCCTAGGTAGTCTAGGCGCCATGGGTGTGTTGGGTTCTTATATGCGCATGCTCACCAGCGGCTTAGCCGTTTCCCCAGGCATACTGGCTATTTTCAGCCAAGCTTTTCCTGAACACTTTAACAACTTAACACAATTAGGTAAAACACGCGACGGTTCTACTGTGGTTCCCCCCCTGTTGGCGAACCTACCCCGACAAGCCTCCCCTAGCCCACAGAATGATCTTATCTCTTCGAATCAATTCCAGAATACGAATCTAAGTCCAAGGCCAAAAGGTCCTGGGGGATTGTAGAACCAGAATTACCGATTATATTTTAGCGTAGGGGCGGCTCCCTGTGGCCGCCCATCTAGGGCAGGCACGGGGGCCTGCACCTACGAAAAGATTGTGCCACTATACTAAACGGATGCCTCTCTAAGCGTGGACAAAGGCGAACCAAAACTATCCGTATAACCGACAATACTGTCACGCAATAACCCTGCCGCATTACTGCTACTCACATTACCTAAGCCTATAAGCGCGAATTGCAAATAAATCATATTGTTATAGCGCGGGCTATCTTCATCCTCAGCATCCAAATAATTAAACGCATGCGCGCCCACCAAACGTATAGCCCAGCAACAGGTATCGTATTCTACCCCACCCATCAAGTTTTGATTATGACCTTGACTCACATTATAATTCCAACGGCTAAAGGTTTTCCATTGCGGTGACAATGGCCACACGGCAGAAATATCAGTTTGATTTAAATTGTTTTGGGAATTATCTGGGTTAGTAATCAAATTCCCGTTACTGTCCACCAATTGATCCCCACCGCGTAAAAAAGTATAGCCTATATTAAAAATATGATTGTTATCGCGTTTATATTGTAACGCCAAGCCCCCGTTATTAAAGCCGCGTGGGATCTGAATCATATCCGTTTCCCCGTCTTGCTGCGGATTAGAGGCTTCTTGTTCAGTACCACTTTGCGGATTCCAGGCTAGATTACCGTTTAAATTCCAATCTTTGGTCACGCGATAGCTGGCCTCACTGGCGATGGGCGATACCGTGTTATCTGGCGGCACGCTGTTATAGAGCGTCACTAAATCCAGCGAATTGGGGTCGATATTCACTCTTCTATTTTCAAAGTAATAAATCTCCCCCACGCTCACATGCATTTTTTCTACACCGGATTCGGGATCGAGTATGCGTGAAGTCAAAGAATAGCTGATTTGATTGCTATCGCCTATGCGATCGTAGCCAGTAAAGCGATTAGTGCGAAACAGTTGATCGTAAGTAAAGGGTTCCACCGTAGTATCGAATAAAGGAATATCGTCTTGATTACGATAGGGTACATACAAGTAAAAAAGACGCGGCTCTAAAGTTTGTTTGTACGCGTGACCAAACCAAGAACCTTGTTTATCAAAAAACAGCCCAGCATCCACATCATAAATAGGCAATGTTCGGTCGATGCTAGTTTCTTCGCCGGGTAATTGATTGCTTAAACTGTATTGCGTTGCCGAGAATTGTACATTAGGCTTTACGTAGCCACCGCCAAAATACAGGGGTAAAGTCAGTTGCGGCATCGTAATCGCACGCGAACCATCCACGGGAGATGTCGTTGCGCCTGGGGTTTTACTTTCGTTAAAATAATCAAACTGGTTATTCACCCCCACATCCACATCGCCTACGGCCTGTGGATAATTGGCATTTAAAACTATTTCGGGTAGCTTTTCATAGGCATTCTCTACAGTCCCCTCATTGATAGGATGCAAGGTTTGGTACCCTTCCATCATGGTTTTAAAATACCAATGATCGCTATTATAGGCCACATCGCCTATATTATGAATTTGATTAGCACTGGTCTGCGCCGGGTCGCTGTTAAAATTTTGAAAATAATAATCGTCACTGACGCGATTTAAATACACATTGGAACTCCAATGCGTGTCATATTGGCGCGAGTCTTTCCAAGACACAAAATAACGATTGTCGCTAGCATCTTCTAAACGGTTTAGCGTAGGCGGTATATCTGCGGGGGGTGTATTCGCATATTGCGCTGCTTCGTCACTTTGGAATTGGGAAAAAGCGTTATCTCCAGGCAAAAATGAGCCATGAAAATCACCCTGGCCATTCGAATTCAAATAGCGAAAATCATCACTGAGGTTTACACCGCGCGCCGACATATATTCCGGCGTAAAAGTCATATCATAATTCGGCGCCAAGTTAAGATAGTATGGAATAGAAACATCATAACCACTTTCGGATGAATAGCCCCCGTTTGGCAATAAAAACCCAGACTTGCGTCGTGCATCGATAGGAAAACTCATGTAAGGCATATAGAATATGGGCATTTCTTTATAATAAAGACGTGCGTTAGTTGCCGTGCCTACCCCCGTATCGCGATCCAGCGTGATACGATTAGCCTTAACCGACCAAACCTGTGCTAAGGGCGGGCAAGTGGTATAAGTGCCCTGATTGATAACAATAATGCCTTCTTTGGTTTGGTTAAATTGCGCCGCATTCCCCCAAGCGTTCACACCAGTGACTTTAGATTGGCCATCGTCTAGTGCAATAATATTCTCGGATGTGTTGGTCAAACTACGTCTATAGACAACTTGTTCCATTTGCCCGGTTTTATCGCCCAAATTAAAAGTACCGCTATCCCCTATGGCCAATTCACCTGGGCGCCGCAGGAGTACATGGCCATAGGCTTGTACATTATCCACTTGGCCACTGTTAGCATCGCGATTGATATATAAAAGGTCACTCCCTACCATTTGATTCGGTTGCTCTAAGACCACATTGCCCTTTAACACCGAGTTTCCCGTTAAGGACAGCTCACTTTCATCGGCACTGGCATGTATGGGAACTTGATTGGCCTGCAAGGAGGCATCTACAGGAGTAAAAGTAGGTTCTACATAGTATCCCCTGCACACTTGATTAGAGCTGGTATCGTCTACAAAACCCAATTGTGATGCGACTTGCAGCTCTGTCATTTGTGACCAATCCAGACGCGGATAGTTGTTTTTATCCAGTGTATCCGTTTTGGTTGTAGTTTCGGTTGTAGCTATAGTCTCTGCTGCCCGCAGCGTAGTCGTGCAAAAAACAAGGGTGATGGGTAAGGCACAGCGCAACAGCGCCCCTAAGACACGCCCTAACCGTTTATTTTGTGCAAAAAATATCACGCCAACGCCCCGCAGCCAAAAGAGTAATGATACGCAACTATCCAAGGCAGCGCAATTACTAATAAGACTTGTGATCTTCACATTTATTAGACATAATTCATCTTTCTGGTAACATAATGACTCAAACCATGAATATATCCACATTATCGGCTGACAGTCGTTTAGAAGCCTTAAAAGCTTGGCTATGCCATTGCTTAAAAACGACGCAGTTTCATATTACCCCTTTAGCGGGCGACGCTAGTTTTCGCCGCTATTTTCGCATACTGCACAATAACCAATCCTGGATAGCAATGGACGCACCCCCCGATCTAGAAGACAGTCATTCTTTTGTCGCTGTACAACAACATTTGGCAGCATTATCTTTAAATGTGCCGCACTTGTATCACGTGGATTTAGCCCTAGGCTTTATCTTAATGAGCGGTTTGGGCGACACCTGGTTATGGCACGAAGCCTCGCGTCACAACAGCCATCTTCTCTATCAAAATGCCATAGATGATTTATTAACGCTACAACAACAAAAGCCACCACAAGGCCTGCCCGCTTTTGACGCTGCGTTTATGGGTAAAGAATTGTCTTTTTTCACCCGCTGGTTTTTGCAAGACTATTTGCAACTGTCTTTAAGTGCCGCAGAGCAGAGCCTCTTGGAACAGATGTTTTTGCAATTAATCACACTGGCCGAAAGCCAACCCTATTATTTTACTCACCGCGATTATCATTCACGCAATTTAATGGTATTACCCTCAAATAAAATTGGCATTCTAGATTTCCAAGACGCAGTCCTGGGGCCTATTACCTATGACCTGGTGTCATTATTACGCGATTGTTATGTCACGCTGGATGACGCGCAATTACAATCGCATCTAACTTATTATTTTCAAAAAGCAGTGCGCAATGGTCTATTGCAAACAGAAGATTTTAATCAATTTCAACAATGGTTTGACTGGATGGGCATGCAACGCCATTTAAAAGCTATTTTCATTTTCGCTAGGAAATGTTTGCGCGATAACAATCCCAATTTCTTAAGTTACATCCCGCGCACGCTCAATTATGTCACTACTATCAGTGCACAGTATGCTGAGTTAGCAGATTTTCATGCTTTTTTACAAAACCGTGTGTTGCCTACTTTCGAAAGAGTATATCCATCATGAAGGCAATGCTGTTAGCGGCGGGTTATGGCAAACGCCTCGGCGCGTTAACGAAAACACAACCTAAACCCTTGTTAAAAGTCCATGGCAACCAATGTCTTATTGATTATCACTTGCTGAATCTCGCCAAAGCGGGTGTGCGCTATTGTGTCATCAACGTCAGTCATTTAGGCCATCTCATCCAAGCGCATGTGGGCGATGGTGCGCGCTATGGTTTAGAAGTGGTTTACTCTATTGAAGACACGCCGCTAGAAACCGGCGGCGGCATCAAAAAAGCCTTACCCTTATTAGGGGCAGATCCGTTCATAGTCATCAGCGCCGACATCTGGTGTGATTATCCGTTGCAACAATTGTCTGCACCCAAAAATCTCGCTCATTTAGTGTTAAATGACAGACTCCCCGCTACATTAGGTGATTTTTCGCTACAAGGCGATCTGGTTTCTACTTATGGCTGCAATAAATTAAATTACGCGGGCATCAGCGTCTTACGGCCGGAATTATTTGACACTGTCTCGGCAAGTAAATTCCCTTTAATCGACGTATGGCGCCCAGCCTGTAAACAGGGTTTGGTGAGCGGCGAATACTACAGCGGTTTGTGGTTTAATGTAGGCGATATGAAAACACTGCGACAAATACAACGTTATCCGCTGGCATAACTTCACATTCATAAGGGGATCTTTCGCTGCTCCAGCCGCCTTGCAAAAATCGATCGCTTGAGAATCCAACGTCTGAAAAAATCAAGGGCAAAGAAAACCACTGAGTTAGCCGCAATGGAAATCAATGCCCCAGCAAGCACCAAACTCTGACCTTGTATAGACATAAGGCCTAGAGTGACCCCTAAGCCCGCTAAGATAAAAGAAAACTCTCCAATCTGCGCTAAGCTTGCCCCTACGGTAAAGGCAGTGTTCAGAGGATATCTGAGCAATAGAACCAAAATGATTGCCGCGATGGTTTTACCCACCATGATGATAGCAATTACCGCCAATAACTTCATGGGTTCTGCCCAAATCACACTGGGATCAAACAGCATACCTACCGAGACAAAAAACAGTACTGCGAAAGCATCGCGCAATGGCAAGGACTCTTTCGCTGCACGATGGCTGAATTCCGATTCGCGCATCATCATCCCAGCAAAAAAAGCACCTAAGGCAAACGACATGCCAAATAACTTAGCAGCACCAAAGGCGACACCGACTGCAATAGCCACTACACTCAGAGTAAAGAGCTCCTGCGAACCGGTGCGCGCTATATACCACAGTACTTTGGGTAAAATTCGCCGCCCAATGATCAGCATAGAAGCGATGAAGGCGATAATTTTGGCCAGCGTAAGCCCCACCGCTTGCCATACATGACTCATTGAGGACACTGTTGCATGGCTCGTTGAGAGTACGCCGGCTAGGGCGGGTAACAAAACTAACACTAAAACCATAACCAGATCTTCAACGACCAACCATCCCATTGCAATTTGACCATTGACCGACTTTAACAGTCCTTTAG
>VFJT01000061.1 GCA_009885935.1 Gammaproteobacteria bacterium | reverse complement strand
GTTGCTGTTCCATCGGCAACTAAAATGACATTAAAGTCTAAATCGAAAGCATGCCGGGTTGTAGTAGACACACAATGATCGGTGGTTAGACCTGTAATAATAATATCGTTGCATTGTAGCTCGTTTAGGTGTTTCATAAGCTCTGTTCCCACAAAAGCGGAATGCTTATTTTTTTGAATGATTTTTTCATTGTCTAAAGGCTTCACAGCATCTTTAATAGAAAAACCTGGCTTACTAGGATGTAATGGTGAATCTTTTGACAAAGAAGCATGTTGTATAAATACGATAGGGCGCGCCCTTTTTCTCCATAAAGCTATAAGTTTGAGGATATTATCTTCTGCAAAAAGATTATTTCTTGCACCTAATTGTGGATCGTCAAATCCTTTTTGTACATCGATGACGATTAAAGCTGTTTTGTGTGGAAGAGTGTTCATGCTGTTGCTCCGGCTTTCACGAAAATTTGCGGTGAGTATACCCCACTTTAATATGCTGCAACCAGAGATAAAAACGTCTTTATAAATCAAATGGATATGATCATACCGGTGATTATTTACCCTAAGCATTCACTATAAGGTGAACCACCTTATAGTGAATAATAAACCGAGGTATCCACCATGCAATCTGATCTACTGTCTAGAGGGCTATTACAAAGTGCTCGATCCCGCAATTGAGTACTATATACAAACTATTACCTAAATCTGAGATGCTTCCACCCATGCTTACCAATCAAAGGTAACGTTACCGCCGGCAAAATAGTAGTTACCGGATGTGGTGACATCTGCGCCTGCGGGCGCTGTATTATGAATATCAGAAGGCCAGAAGAGATTACCTACAAACATGGCGACTTTCATGTTACTCGTGAGTTTATAATCACCGCCCAATACCACCGTGGCTAATTTACCGGTAGGAAAGACGGTATAGTTTTCGCTGGCTTTATCTTCTGCTGAGGTTTCATACGCTAAGCTTAAAAAGCCACCCATTTTGTCGGTTATTTGATAGCGGTTAAACAAAGCAAAACGCGTGGTATTATCCCAAGAGAAGGGAAATGTAGCCGGGCCACCGGTGGCATTATTTTTTAAATCTAATTCTTTTTCATCGCTCCATTCAGAATAATCAACCTCAGCTACAGCTAACCATTTTGGTGTCATAAAGCGTGTTAAACGTAGGGCGTAGGTATTAGGTGCCCAGATGAAATCATTGGTTTTATAATTATTGCTATACATGCCTCCAAAAGTGCTATCCCCACTCGTTTCTGTTTTGATTTCGGATAAGTAAGTAAAATCAATAAAGGTTTGTGGGTTAATTTTATACATGGCCCCCAGTTGATAGCTATAAGCCCAACCGTCCGACTCATTCTGAAAATAGCCCGCCGGTGCATTATTGGCGTTGAGGGTAAAATCGTAAATATGCGTAGCTGCACCAGCAATGCCGAAAGTTAAATTATCGGTTACAGCATAACTTATTTTAGGTACAAAACTTAAAGAATCTATGTTAACACCGTAACCGGCAGGAGAAGTAAAAGAATTTTGTTTCCATGGATATACGCTCATAACAGGTTCACTAACATCGAGACCGGCAACTAATTTAGAAGAAAAGCGGTGTGCGTAACGAAATTCTGGAAAGCCAAATTGAGTATCCTTCTCCATGCTAGATGAGCCGCTAACACCAAATACGGTACCGGTTTGCTCCACTCTGGGAAAAATGAAGGTACCGCCCATAACCAATTCATTATTTTCTACAAATTGTAGGGCAGCTGGATTATCAGTCTGGAAGCCAAAGTATTGTATAATTTGTGCCTGGGTAATACCGCTGTAGGCCAATAAGGTAATAAACGCTGTTTTATACATTTTCCGTGAAACCATCATAAAAATATCCCTATATTTTAGCTAATAAAGAAAGATCCCCATTACCGCATGAACAAACTATATCGTAAATAATTTATGAAGTAAATAGTGGACTCGCTACGTTCGCCTTGCCTAAATAAGCTTATGCGTATAAAATAAAAACATCTAAATACACGCGAGACTTTTCATGCCCTACATTACTGGCTTTACCCTAGGCATTAGCCTCATCATGGTCATAGGGACACAAAATATCTATATTATTAAACAAGGTATTTTGCGACAAAATAGCTATTATTGTGCATTGATCTGCGGTGTTTGTGACTCCTTATTAATTGCTTTAGGCGTTGCAGGTACGGGGGAATTAACGGAACGTTTACCGTTATTGAATACTGTTTTATTAATTCTAGGCATTGTATTTTTGGTAGTGTATGGCGGTTTGTCTATTACGCGTGCCTTTGTAGGCAGAACCAGTATGGATAACAATACCAATATTCAAGTCAGACCAGAAACGCGTTTGAAGACCTTTTTAATCGCCTTAGGGTTTAGCCTGTTAAATCCTCATGCATTTATAGACGCTTTTGTCATTCTAGGTGGTGTCGCCAATCATTTACCACTGGGTACACGCTGGCAATTTGCGCTAGGCGCAATCACCGCCAGCTTTACTTGGTTTTTTGTACTGGTTACCGTAGCCGTCTATTTTTCGCCTTTATTGCAAAAAAAGAAAACCTGGCAATGGATGGAATTCATGAGTGGTGCCATTATGCTCTATATTGCCATTCATTTTATACTGTCTATCTTCAAATAAACTTAAAAAAGTGGCCACTGTACTTATCTAGGGCCTCCTTGGCCGGGGCTATTATAAGATACTGCAACACTACGCATTGCAGCTTGGTTTAAGCTGTCCAAATTAAAAAATGGTAAGTTCATTTGCTTAACCAATTGCTGACATTGTTCTGCGCTACGAAAGCTAACCATAATCTGAATCTTGGCGGAGTCATTCGGATCAGGCATAACATTAATTAAATGAGCACCAAATGCGTTTTCTATGCATTGTGCAGCAACAGCGGGCTGTGATACCAATAGCGTGTGAAAATCACTAGCATTTTCATTGGCTGCTTTTATTTGAAACTCAAACCGGACCTGATCAGATCCCACTGTTGCAGTACCATTTTCAAACAGAGATGGAAACTTTTCTATAAATTGAGCCACAAAGGCCCTGGTAAACTGATCTGATGTCGTTGCATTTTTTTGTTCTATGCTTATTTTCTCAAGCATATTTCCTCTTTTATACAGAAGAAATGCGGATAGAATCAACGCGCCAAAGATGCTTTTCAAGCCAACAAAGAATACGTGTGCTTCCTCAGGCAGATCTTTCGGAGGAGCAAATGCTGGAATAGCCACGCTATTAATAATAAATGCCAATGTACCCAGAAGGTAGTATTCAACAAAATCTTTCTTCGCGTCGTCTGCAGAGCTGTTTGTGATCAAATTTGTCGCTGCATCAATAACGGCATGACTAGATGAGCCACGATTTTTAAAATAGTGTATTAAGAGCGCCGCTTCATAGTGTTGAGTCTGGGATAACAATGCTTGGATATTTTGGTTTAATGCGTGCGAGAATAGCTGCGGATCATTTTCCACAGAAAATAATTGTTGACGAATATTGAGTAAATTAGCGGGCGGGTTATCTCTCAAAAAACCCAAAGCAGTTAAAGCAAAAGAAACACGCATTTTTTATCTCCGTCGTTGATTTACTATTACGTATTATACACTAAGCAACTAAGATAAATCGATAGATATCAAAATACAAAATTAGACTCACACCTTCTCCAGTTTCGCAAAACTGCACACTAGCCATTTAGTGCCTTGTTCAAAATTCACAAATTGTACTTGTACGCGCGCGTGATCGCCGCTACCCTCGAAGGCTAGAATAGTGCCCTCGCCGAATAGCGGATGGAACACCCGTTCACCTAACACAAACCCGTAGGCGCTGGTAGCACGTAATGGCGTAAAGGAACTGCCTAAGCGCTCTTTTTTGATATACTCTTTAGGAATTTCGCTTAAAAAACGCGAATGCTTTTTACGTTCACTTTTGCCGTGCAGTTGTCGGCTTTGAGCATAAGTCAAATATAACTTTTTCATCGCGCGTGTCATGCCTACATAACACAAACGCCGCTCTTCGGCTAAGCCATCGCCGTCATTAATGGACAAATAATGCGGAAACAATCCTTCTTCCATACCACACATAAAGACTATAGGAAATTCTAACCCTTTGGCCGAATGCAGCGTCATCATTTGTACTGCGTCTTCTCCCAATGCGGCTTCTTTCTCGCCGCTGTCTAATACCGCTTGTGCTAGGAATGCGGCTAGGAGCGGTAGCTCCGTGTTGGCTTCGGGATTAAACTCTTTGGCCACGGTGATCAATTCATCCAAGTTTTCACTCTTAGCGCGCCCTTTTTCGGAACGATCTTTTCTATAATAAGCAGACAATTCACTGCGTTCCAGAATTTGCTCTAACATACTGTCTATTTGTGTTTGCTGTACGATAGGCTCTAGCGCAACGATCAATTCTATAAAGCCGTTGATCGCCGTAGCCG
>VFJT01000113.1 GCA_009885935.1 Gammaproteobacteria bacterium | reverse complement strand
CGTACAATGCCTTGCTATCATTCACCACGCTTTACTAGCGGGAGATTTAGCATGAATATCCTAAAAGAAGCCCTGACTTTCGATGACGTCTTATTAGTCCCGGGCTATTCCGACATTTTGCCCAAAACAGCCGATTTAGCCACGCGATTAACGCGTGATATCGTTTTACGCATTCCCTTGTTATCAGCAGCTATGGACACCGTTACCGAAGCGCGTTTAGCCATTGCCTTGGCGCAAGAAGGGGGCTTAGGCGTCATTCACAAGAATATGTCTATAGAAGAGCAGGCACTGGCCGTGCGCAAAGTCAAAAAATTTGAAAGTGGCGTAGTGAAAGATCCGATTACGGTTACCGCGGATATGACGGTTGCACAATTATTGGCAATGAGGCTAGAACACGGCATCTCGGGCATGCCTGTAGTCGCGGGTAATAAAGTGGTGGGCATAGTCACACGCCGTGATGTGCATTTTGAACCGAATCAACGACGCTTAATTTCAGAAGTGATGACGCCGCAAGAACGTTTGATCACAGTAAAAGAAGGGGCGACGCGCGAAGAAATTATCGGTTTACTGCACCAACATCGCATTGAAAAGATTATAGTCGTTGACGATCATTTTCATTTGAAAGGAATGATCACTGCTAAAGACATACAAAAAAACCAAGAAAAACCACAAGCCTGTAAAGATCCCTTAGGACGCTTGCGCGTCGGGGCTGCTGTAGGCACGAGTAAAGACACCGAGCAACGTGTGGCAGCATTAATAGAAGCTGGCGTTGATCTTTTAGTAGTCGATACGGCCCATGGCCATTCGCGCGGCGTGTTAGATCGCGTGCGCGCCATTAAAAAAGAATATCCACACATGCAAGTCATTGGCGGTAATATTGCGACGGCGGATGCGGCTTTAGCGCTGTATGATGCGGGCGCGGATGCGGTAAAGGTTGGTATAGGCCCAGGTTCCATTTGTACTACCCGTATAGTCAGCGGCGTAGGCGTGCCGCAAATTACTGCCATTGCTGAAGTCAGCGAGGCCTTGCACGATAAAGATATTCCCGTCATTGCCGATGGTGGCATTCGCTTTTCCGGCGATATTGTGAAAGCGATTGCAGCCGGTGCATCCGCAGTGATGGTAGGCAGTCTTTTTGCAGGTACGGAAGAAGCGCCGGGTATCATAGAATTGTATCAGGGCCGTAGTTATAAAACCTATAGAGGCATGGGTTCGTTGGGTGCGATGGCAGGCGTGCATGGTTCCAGCGATCGCTATTTTCAAGATGGTTTAAGAGAGCTAGAAAAATTGATCCCCGAAGGCGTAGAAGGCCGTGTTCCTTACAAAGGGCCGTTGTTAGGCGTGATCACGCAATTATTAGGTGGTCTGCGCGCAGGTATGGGTTATACCGGCAGTGCCAATATTGAAGCCCTGCGCACGCAGAGCAAATTTGTACGCATTACCGGTGCGGGCGCGCGTGAAAGTCATGTGCACGATGTATCTATTACCAAAGAGCCGCCGAATTATCCCGTATCCTAAATAACAAGGTTTAACCCATGCACAGTCAGCTACAAAAAATATTGGTCATTGATTTTGGCTCGCAATATTCACAAGTCATCGCGCGGCGTATACGCGAATGCGGTGTATACAGCGAAATTGTGCCATGGCGTATAGACGATGATTGGATCCGTCAGTTTGCACCAAAGGGTATTATTTTATCGGGTGGGCCGGAAAGTACCTTAGGTGCAGATAGCCCTAAAATTCCCGAATGTATTTTTAGCTTGGGGGTGCCGGTATTGGGTATTTGTTATGGCATGCAAGCGATGGCGTTACAATTTGGGGGTAAAGTTGAAAGTTCTAAACATAGGGAATATGGCGCCGCTACTGTCAATCTAAAACAAACTTGCAGATTAACTCAGGGCATAGAAGATCGTTATCAAGACAGTAATCTAGAAGCACAATTAGACGTGTGGATGAGTCATGGCGATAGAGTCACAGCGATCCCAGCAGAATTTATTGCCGTAGGGGTTAGCACGAATTCGCCTTATGCCATTATAGCCAATGACGACAAGCGTTATTATGGCTTACAATTTCACCCCGAAGTCACGCACACGACACAAGGACAACGTTTAATAGAGCGCTTTGTGCACGATATTTGCGGCTGTGAATCGTTATGGACCTTAGATAATATTATTGAAGAATCACTAACCAAAGTAAAAGAAGCGGTCAAAGGCGAACAAGTATTATTGGGTTTATCGGGGGGAGTGGATTCTGCGGTGGTGGCGGCCTTATTGCATCGCGCCATCGGCAAACAACTCATTTGCATGTTTATCGATACCGGTCTATTGCGACAGGAAGAAAGCAAAAAAGTAATGAGTGTTTTTGCAAAAAACTTAGGCGTTAGAGTCATTGCGGTCGATGCGAGCGTACATTTTTATCAAGCTTTAAAAGGGGTTTCTGATCCTGAAGAAAAACGCAAGGTTATAGGCCGCGTGTTTATAGAAACCTTTGAACGTGAATCCAAAGCCTTAGGGGATATTCCCTTTTTAGCGCAGGGAACGATTTACCCCGATGTGATTGAATCAGCCCATGCTTCAGATGGCGCACATGTGATTAAATCGCATCATAATGTAGGCGGTTTGCCTAAGGATATGAAGTTTAAATTGGTTGAACCCTTGCGAGAATTATTTAAAGACGAAGTACGCAAGATGGGTTTAGAGTTGGGCTTGCCTTATGACATGGTATACCGTCATCCTTTTCCCGGCCCTGGATTGGGGGTGCGCATATTAGGTGAAATTCATCCTGAATATGTGCGTATTTTGCGAGAAGCGGATCATATTTTTATGTCGGAACTCGTTGCACAAGGCTGGTACGATAAAGTCAGCCAAGCGTTTGCCGTGTTTTTACCCGTAAAATCGGTAGGAGTGGTCGGCGATGCACGTCAGTATGATTATGTCATTGCTTTGCGCGCCGTACAAACCATCGACTTTATGACCGCGCATTGGGCGCATTTGCCCTATGAATTGTTAGACATTGTTTCGAATCGTATTGTGAACGAAGTAAGCGGTGTATCACGCGTTGTTTATGATATCAGCGGTAAACCCCCTGCAACGATCGAGTGGGAATAATTATTGCCGAGGTATTTATATCTATCTTTAATGTGGATACGAGATAGATCGTAGGGGCAGACCCCCGTGTCTGCCCAAAAAGGTCAATCATCAAGAGTAGTTACCAATGAAAACAAACTTAGACGACACCTTTTGGATGCAACAAGCGCTACAACGCGCTGAACTTGCACTGCAACACAACGAAGTGCCAGTAGGGGCAATTGTCGTTCATGATGATAAAATCATCGGTGAAGGTTGGGATCAAACCGTTAGCGAACAAGATCCTACCGCCCATGCCGAAATCATTGCCTTGCGCGCTGCGGGCAAAACGCTGCAAAATTATCGTTTATTGGACGCAACCTTATATGTCACCTTAGAACCTTGTTCTATGTGTGCTGGTGCTCTGGTCAATGCACGCATCAAACGCGTTGTGTTTGCCTTAGCCGATAGCAAAAGTGGTGCCTGCGGCAGCGTGTTTAACATCATCGACGCGCCGTGTTTAAACCATCGTTTATACAGCACTCAAGGAATATTAGCTGAGGAAAGTTTGGCACTGTTGCAAGCTTTTTTTAAGGCTAGGCGGTAGACCAAATGATTTCTCTGTAAACTCTAGAACCCCGCGGGGCTGCAAGTGGTTTGTTCAAACACGCCGTAAACCCATCCCTGGGGGCTCGGGCGCTGCGTCCTGCAGCGCACGGTTTGAACCTCCCACCCGCAGCCCCACGGTGTGCGCATCTTTCTGGTT
>VFJT01000203.1 GCA_009885935.1 Gammaproteobacteria bacterium | reverse complement strand
TTGTTCAAACACGCCGTAAACCCATCCCTGGGGGCTCGGGCGCTGCGTCCTGCAGCGCACGGTTTGAACCTCCCACCCGCAGCCCCACGGTGTGCGCATCTTTCTGGTTTCGAAGGAGGGTTTCATGCGATTTTAAAGTAACTACTCCTTCCTATCGAATGATGCTCCGTCATTGCGAGCGTAGCGAAGCAATCCAGGAAAATCTTGAGAAATGAAAAGAATGCCATATACAATAGGGCTAATAAAAAATTGTGATGTCTATAAAACCAGGGTTTTATCCCTGGATTGCTTCGCTACGCTCGCAATGACGGAATAATGAGCTTTGGACGGTTAACCGCGGATTAAAACAGAATCGACGGAGTTTACGTGGTGTTCAGACGGTGTTATGATTAAAAATAACTCTCATAAGGACAGCGCAATGACCCCAAAAAAGTGGACAATGTTAATCCTAGCGATCATTCTAGCCAGCGTTATTTATTTAGTGGTGCAGTATCGAATGCCAGAATATCGCGGGCCGGTGAGCGATCACTTCGATGGCGTGCGTTTTTCAAACCCAGATGGCGTTTATGCACCACGTGGGTTAAGAAATTTTATAAAATGGCGTTTTCAAGACAAATCTACAGCCTGGCCCGCGCAGCGCAATAATCTTTTTGCGCCTGTGGTTAAACCGCGTATTTTAGGCGATGGTTTACAAGTCACTTTTGTGGGACATGCCAGTGTGCTATTGCAAACACAGGGACTAAACATTTTAACCGACCCTATTTGGTCAGAGCGTGCCAGCCCAGTGCAATTTTCAGGGCCTAAAAGGGTACATGCGCCGGGTATAGACTTTTCTGCCTTGCCGCCTATAGATGTAGTTTTGATATCACACAATCATTACGATCAACTAGATATTCCCACTTTACAGCGCTTAGAGCAGCAATTTCACCCGTTGTTTATAACAGGTTTGGGTAATGACACGCTACTCAAAAAACGTTTGGGCCCTAATGCACGCATTGTGACTCTAGATTGGTGGCAAAATCATAGCATGAATAAAGATATGAATATCCTCTTTGTGCCCGCAAATCATTGGTCTAAACGCAGTTTGTTCGATACCAACAAAACATTATGGGGTGGATTTGTAATACAAAATAAAGCAGGAAATATTTATTTCTCAGGAGATACGGGTTTTGGCGATGGCAGTATTTTTTCTAAAATTGCGCATTATGGCCCATTTCGTTTGGCTTTATTACCTATAGGCGCCTATGAGCCCCGTTGGTTTATGCAGTATAGTCATGTTAATCCAGCAGAATCCGTGGAAATTTTTAACATCTTAAAACCGCACTATGCTATGGCGATTCATTTTGGTACTTTTCGTTTGGGCAATGAAGGGATAGATGAGCCGGTGATGGCTTTAGATGAAGCTTTAAGTACAGCGCGGGTAACACCGCAGCAATTTAGAATATTGCAAGTGGGTCAAGAATGGCAGGTGCCTCCTTTGGAGAACAACAATGAATAAACAACCCCAAATTATCGTTGCCTTGGATTTTGCCGATGTCAAAGTGGCTTTGGCTTTTGTAGCGCTTTTATCGCCTACGCAATGCAGATTAAAAGTAGGCAGTGAATTATTTACCCGCGGTGGGCCAGACTTAGTACGCCGTTTGGTAGACTTAAAATTCAGCGTATTTTTAGATTTAAAATTCTATGATATTCCCAATACGGTAGCACAAGCGTGCTTGGCTGCAGCCGATCTAGGGGTGTGGATGATCAACGTGCATGCCTTGGGCGGTATCGCCATGATGAGTGCGGCAAAGAAGGTGCTGCAATCTTATGGTGCGACAGCGCCTTTGCTGATCGCCGTTACGGCCTTAACCAGTTACAATGAAAACGAGTGGCAAAGCTTAGGCTTTAAACAGAATATAAACACCAGCGTTTTGCATTTAGCGCAGTTAACCCACGATGCAGGTTTAGAGGGTGTGGTGTGTTCGGCAGAGGAGGCAGCGGCATTACGCGCGCAGTTTGGCCCTTCTTTTTGTTTAGTCACTCCCGGCATTCGTTTAGAAGACGATGCCCATGACGATCAACAACGGGTTGTCACCCCAGAATCAGCCCTAGCAGCGGGCAGCGATTATTTGGTTATGGGGCGTAGTATTACCCGCTCGCCTGATCCTCAAGCTTTGTTGGCGCGATTGAATGAAGAATTATTTAAAAGACAGTAATAGTGCTTGCTTAATGGAATCCCCCCCCTTGTTTTTGTCTATAAATTGGCTTATACTGTCGCTCAACCAATGAAAGGTGAGCAAATTATAAACAGACCTTTCTATCTAAAGAGAGGTATTCCATGTCCGATTTTTCCCAATTGGGGGTCGCCGAGCCTATCATTGCGTCTTTACGCGAGCTAGGCTACGAGGTTCCCACCCCTATACAAGAACAAACCATCCCAATTTTACTGAAAGGGGGTGATTTACTGGCCCAAGCGCAAACGGGCACCGGTAAAACCGCGGCTTTTGCACTGCCTATATTAACCACCATCGACGTAAAGGGTACTTTGCCACAAGTTATCGTTTTGGTGCCTACCCGTGAATTGGCTATTCAAGTGGCTGAATCTTTTTATCATTACTCTAAAAATTTACCAGAATTTAAAGTGCTGGCTATTTACGGCGGCCAAGCTTTTGCCCCGCAATTAAGAGCACTGCAACGGGGTGCGCAAGTGGTGGTGGGTACTCCAGGCCGTATTATGGATCACCTACGTCGCGGCAGCTTATCCTTAGAAGCGATACGTACTGTGGTCTTAGATGAAGCCGATGAAATGCTCAATATGGGTTTTATAGAAGATATAGAGTGGATCCTCGATCAAATCAAACACAAACACCAAACTGCTTTATTTTCGGCGACAATGGCACCCAATATTCTTAAAATAACCAAACGCTATTTAAAAGAACCCACGCACGTTGAAATTAAAGCGAAATCACATGATGCCATATTGATTCAGCAAAAATTTTGTATAGTGCCTGTGGGCCAAAAATTGGAGGCATTAGCGCTATTCTTAGAATTAGAACACAACGATGCCACTTTAATCTTTACGCGCACTAAAATCAGCTCCGCAGAAGTAGCCCTTAAATTAGCGGCGCGGGGTTTATCCGCGGCAGCGATTAATGGCGACATGCGCCAAGAAGAGCGTGAACGAGTCGTAAGACAACTGAAAAATGGTGATTTAGACATCGTAGTGGCCACCGAAGTGGCGGCCAGGGGTATAGATGTGGGTCGAATTAGTTTAGTTATTAATTACGATATTCCGGAAGATCCCGATTCTTATGTGCATCGCATAGGCCGTACAGGCCGTGCCGGGCGCGAAGGGGCGGCGTTGTTATTCGTAACCCCGCGCGAAAGACGTATGTTATCTCTAATCGAAAACACAATTAAACGTAGGATGGAAGAAGTTAAAATGCCACACACAGCACAAATGCAAAAATTCCGCCAGGACAGCTTTAAAAAGCAACTGGCAACGGTGATGTCTGAAGAAAATTTGGAAAATCATCGCGCATTGATCGACACGATTATTGAAGACATGGATTGCGATGCTAGAGAATTAGCTGCCGCCTTGGCCTTTATTGTACAGACTAACCAGCGTGCTAGCGCTCGTGCTACCAGCAACCAGAAACCAGTACGGCAGGAAGAAGGTGAAACGCGTGGATCTGCGCCTAGAAGAGATAGATCATCTTTCGGTGATCGCGGACGAAGTGAACGTGCGCCCTCTAGAAGTCCTAGACGGGATGATGACAGACGTGGCCGTCCTAGCGACAGACCCGATGATCGCCGTAGTTCTTTTAGCGATAGACCCGATGATCGCCGTAGTCGTCCTAGCGATAGACCCGATGATCGCCGTAGTCGTCCTAGCGATAGACCCGATGATCGCCGTAGTTCTTTTAGTGATAGACCCGATGATCGCCGTAGTCGTCCTAGTGATAGACCCGATGATCGCCGTAGCCGTCCTAGCGATAGACCCGATGATCGCCGTAGTCGTCCTAGCGACAGAGCGGGTGATAGGCGCAGTTCTTTTGGCGATAGGCCCAGTGAAAGCCGTGGTCGTCCTAGCGACAGAGCGGGTGATAGACGCAGTTCTTTTGGCGATAGGCCCAGTGAGAGCCGTAGCCGTCCTAGCGACAGAGCCGATGACCGCCGTAGTTCTTTTAGTGAGAGACCCAGTGAAAACCGCGGTCGTGCAGTCAGTAGGACTACAGAAGAAGGTCGAGGTCGTAGCAGTGCCCATTCAACGGCTAGACCAGCGGAAAGAGAAGGCGGTTTAGCCACTCGCCGTGCAACGAAACCAGCGGCGCGCAAACCCGCAGTACGTAAATCACGTGCGACCAGCAGTGGTGTAGTCTCTGCGCGTCCTCCGCGTGCGCCACGAGCAACGCCGAGTAAAGCTGAGTAAAGCAGATAAACAATAGCTGCTAGATAACTAATTAGGGCAGGCACGGGGCCTGCCCCTACGATAATTAGATTATTGCCACTTCGTTTTGCATGGGTGATGTGGGTGTCATTAGTCCTACGATATGTTCTAAACCTTCCTTTATTTGTGTTAAATGCGAATCTACTATTTCATCGGCAATGCCATCAAAAGCATAATCGCGCATTAAGGTAATAAAGCAGATTAATTCGCTAATACGCATCGCCAATATGGTGAAATCCATAGTGGGTTTATTATTTTCCAGTAAAATGCAGATTTCTACAATATTACGTTCCAATAAACCCAATAAGGGTTGATAGGGGTGCGTAGCTTGGATTAGCTTCGGTAAGTGTTGGCCTAAGGGTTCTAGTGTCCAGCAGAGGTCTTGTAAGGTTGAAATAAGGAGTCGATGCGTCATGGAATATTCTCCAGTCAGGGTTGATGTTTTGGCATGAATGAAACCCCCATTAAAATCTGTTTTACTCACGCCGTCCTTTACTTTTCTTGGTTGTGCAAAAGTCTAGTGGATTAAACCAGGATGCATTGACGAATACAATATGACTGATTACTTGTGTAAAGTATGGATGAAATATACGGGGTATTTTTGCTGTAGGAATGCAGAGCAGATTCTATTTTACTATCTTAATTTTCAGCGCATGGATCTTGTGTGGTAGTAAGTCACCCAAAGCTTGGTAGACTAATTTATGACAGTCAACCAAAGACAGGGTTACAAAATGAGCACTGGAAATGATGACGGTAAAATGGCCTTGCTCGCTATCGGCGGCTAGATGGCCTCTGTGTGCGGCGGAATCGTCTAACACTTCCAAAGAAGAAGGTTGTAAAGCAGTAATCAAGCGACTTTTAATTTCTTTCATGGTTTGTGTAGACATTATAATTCTTTACCTTTAATATCAGATGTGTCGATAAATTTAGCAATGTATACGCCCTGAGCCAACAAAAACAATAAGGTTAAACCCAAAATGCCAAATAACTTGAAATTAACCCAAGTGCTGGTTGAAAAATGATAGGCTACATACAAATTAAGTACGGCAAGCAACAGAAAAAAACCTACCCAGATGTAATTCAAACGTTGCCAAACGGTGGCAGGCAATTTTAAGGTTTGGCCCAGCATACGTTGTAATAAAGATTGTTTGGCAAAAAAACCACTGAGTAACAGTGCCAGTGAAAAAATAAAATAAAGGATAGTCGGTTTCCACTTTATAAACATGATGTTGTGTAGCAGCAGTGTCAGGCCACCGAGTACGGTGATGATGACACAAGCAGCCAAAGTCATGGTATCAATACGGTGAAATTTAAACCAATAAAAAGCAAGCTGTATAAAACTGCATAAAATCGCGATGGCAGTGGCGACAAAAATACCAAAAAACTTATAACCCAAAAAGAAAACCAGAATAGGAACAAAATCAAAAAACAATTTCATAGATTATCTCTCAAGGGGGTATAGGGGCAGCCACGGGGGCTGCCCCTACGATTTACTTTAATTATTCAGCTTGGATCTTAACGGTCAACACATCACAATGCGCCTTGTGTAAAATACCGCCGGCGTTAGAGCCTAGTAAACGTCCTAGACCATGTTTTTCATGGCTACCAACGACGATCAGATCTACACCCAATGATTCAGCCTTGCTGAAGATTTCCATAGCCGGATTGCCAATGACCAAAATTTGGTTTTCGCTAGGGATATTCAATGTAGCGGCAATTTTCTTCATTTCTTTTTTTGCTGTTTCGAGTAATTCACGTTCTACGTCGGCAACGCCTAAATAACCACTGGCGTAAGCGGGTAAAGATTCTACTACATGCATCATGGTCAGTTTTGCCGAGAACTTTTTGGCTAATTCTATAGCACGGTGTGCAGATATGATGCTGTGCTCACTTAAATCGGCACAAAACAGAATATGAGTGTAAAAATGCATAACAAACTCCTAAAAACAATTAGTAATATGAGAATAACTCACAGTATAATACAAGATCTAGAAAATGATCGCTAGTGGCTATTTTGGTCAAAAATAGAGCAAAATAACTCTGCTTGATATAAGGGGACAAAAAATGAAGATAAAATGCCATTATTTTTTATTGTGCATAGGGTTTAGCGCCTACGCGGGGGTATCTTTAGTTCCTACAGAGAAAGTAACCCAGGGGCTAACTCCGGCTATGGCGTCTTTAAAGACGGACAAGGTTGCTGTTCCCAGCGTAGTGCCGCCTCCCGCTGCGAATGCGCGCTATTTTGTCAGTGCCGAGTCTAAAGATGGTACAGACACTATTGTTTCCTTTGATAACACGGCGGATTGTCACGGTGCACAGTATTGCAGTGCAGGCAGTATCAGCAGTGAAGTACAGGGTAATCCCACGATTTATTTTGACAATCAAAATCAAGAAATTACGCAAAGAGTCGTTTTGCCCAATGGGGGTGTGGTTTATTATACCCGGAGCCATGCTATGGGTAGTTTCTGGCCCGGCCGTGTAGAATGGCGCTGCGCTACAACGCTTTATACTTTGAGCTGGGTATTGCCGTCAGAAAGCGAACGCGCTGATTTGTTGCAGATGGTGAATTCAATGTGGAATAAGGTTTGTTGAAATATCGTAGGGGCAGACCCCCGTGTCTGCCCTTTTAAGGATGCGTCATTTCCATCGGCCGCACTGCTTTATCAAACTCCACTTCTGTTAGAAAACCTAACTTCACGGCTGCTTGTTTTAATGATATATTTTCCATATGAGCAGTGTGAGCGATTTTAGCGGCTTTGTCGTAACCCAAGATCGGATTTAAAGCGGTGACCAGCATTAAAGAATTGTCTACATAATATTGCAATTGTTTTTCATTGACTTCTAAGCCATCGATACAAAACACCTTAAAATTATGACAACTGTCGCGCATCAAATCAGCGGATTGTAAAAAATTATAAATCATCAGCGGTTTATATACATTTAACTCAAAATTACCTTGGGAACCAGCGAAAGCGACAGCAGTGTCATTTCCCATAATTTGCACGCACACCATGGTGAGGGCTTCGCATTGGGTAGGATTGACCTTTCCGGGCATAATAGAAGAGCCGGGTTCATTGGCGGGTAAAATGAGTTCGCCTAAACCACAGCGCGGACCGGAGCCTAGCCAACGTATGTCATTGGCGATCTTCATCAGTATGGTAGCAACAGTGCGTAAAGCAGCACTCGCCATCACCAAGCCATCGTGTGCGGCTAAAGCAGCAAATTTATTAGGCGCAGAAATAAAAGGTAATTTGGTCAGTTGCGCAATGTGTAGTGCTGCGCGCTCTGCAAATTCAGGATGCGTATTCAAGCCTGTGCCCACCGCAGTGCCTCCTATGGCCAAAGGATATAAGCCGTTTAAAGTCATGGTGAGATAAGAAATGCCATCGGTTAGTTGTGCCACGTAGCCGGAAAATTCTTGTCCTAGCGTTAAAGGCACGGCATCTTGTAAATGAGTACGACCAATTTTAACCAAATGCTGATAGGCGTTTTCTTTTTCTAGAAAACTATCGCGCAGCGCCGTTAAGGCGGGCAACACTTCGTTGTGTATACTGCTGGCGGCAGCGATGTACATCGCCGTAGGAAAGGTGTCGTTGGAAGATTGCGACATATTAACGTCATCATTGGGGTGTATGGGATCTTTGCTTCCCAAGATGCCGCCTGCAATTTCGATGGCGCGGTTGGCAATGACTTCATTGACATTCATATTGGTCTGTGTGCCGCTGCCGGTTTGCCACACACGCAACGGAAAATGATCGCCTAGTTTTTTTGCTAAAATTTCGTCGGCAGCCTGGCAGATCAAGTGCATTTTGCGCTCTGATAATTTACCTAAGTCATGGTTGGTTAAGGCGGCGGCTTTTTTCAAGATGGCAAAAGCGCGGATCAAGCTATCGGGCATAAGGTCGTTGCCTATAGAAAAATGGTGTATAGAGCGCTCTGTTTGTGCACCCCAATAGCGGTTACTTGCGACTTCGATGGCGCCCATGCTATCTTTTTCTGTACGTGTTTTTTGACTCATGATACTGACCTTAGGTTGTGAAGCGAGGGTATATCATAGCAAATATCACAGAATATAAGAAGTCGTAGGGGCAGGCCCCCGTGCCTGCCCAAAAAGGGAGCTACAGAGGGCCGCCCATCTTTTAACTGAGTTTTGGACACACATGCCATGAAAATTCTACCACCCTTATTGCACAATAAGGGGCTAGCTGTTGCTGCCCTATGGGCAGATTTACCTGAAAGTAAGGTTTTGGAAAATAATCCTTTTTTTAAAGAAACCGCTACCACCGTCTGGGCTTATAGCGATTATGTGGCGAACTTAAGCCTACAGCAGCCGGCACTATTACTGAATTTGTTCGAAAGCCGTGATATCCAAAAGATTCCTACCCTAAACGATTATCGCTTAGCGGTAAAAAGCATTGTGGCGCAAAAACCCAATGTAGAAACATTGATGTTTGCTTTACGTCGCTTACGACAACGTGAAATGATGCGTTTTGTCTGGCAGCGCGTCACAGGACTACAAAGCCCTAGACAAATCGCGAGCCTAATCAGTGACTTTGCACAAGCGATTTTAAGCATCACTATAGCTTACTTAAGTTACTGTCACCAAGCCTTGTATGGCGTTGCCGTGGATAAAAATAACAACCCCTGTGTTTTATATGTATTGGCCCTAGGGAAACTAGGGGGTTACGATTTAAATTTTTCTTCAGACATCGATATTATTTTTACTTATTTTACGCCGGATCATTGGCAGAACACGCGTAAAGAATGGGACCCCAATCAGTATTTTTCAAAATTAGTGCAAACGGTGGTGAAAGTATTGAGCGAGGTAAGCCCAGAAGGTTTTGTGTTTAGAGTAGATTTGCGCTTGCGACCTTTTGGGCAAAGCGGTCCGGTGGTCATGTCCTATGCGGCGATGGAGCAATACTATCAGCAACATGGACGTGAGTGGGAGCGTTATGCGCTGATCAAGGCGCGCCTAATGAATGACGGTGTGGCCGAAGAAGAAGAAGTATTGGAATCTTTGTTACATCGCTTTAGTTATAGGCGTTATGTAGATTATTCGGTAATAGCTGCGTTGCGAGAACTAAAAAGTTTAATAGACAAGCAGGTACTAGAAAGCGCTGCAGCAGACGACATCAAACTCGGCCGTGGTGGCTTGCGCGAAATAGAATTTATCGTGCAAACTTTTCAGCTATTGAAAGGTGGTAAAGATCCCCGTTTGCAAACACCCAATCTGTATACCGCGCTGAATTTCATTAGCAGTGAAGGTTGGTTAGCGGCAGAGCAGGCAGAACAATTGCGTCTAGATTATGATGTATTGCGAACGCTGGAGGATAGCACGCAGATGATAGCCGATAGGCAAACACAATCTTATCCTAGCGATGAATTGGATAGAGCCCGCCTTGCTTTTGTGATGGGCTATGATCATTGGGCTTCTCTGATAGAGGCCCTTAAACCGTTGCGATCGCGGGTGAGTCAGCAATTTGACGCCTTGTTTTTAACCCGAAAACAGCGGCAGCCGGAAAAATGGGTGAATAGCGATCATTTTTTTAAATTGTGGAGTCTGCAAGGCTATGAAGCCAAAGATGAACAGCCGGATTTTGCCGCAGTGGTGGAAACCATCACAAGCTTTCGCAATAGCCACGCTTTTATTCATTTGTCCAAAGAAGTCCACACACGTTTGGATCGCTTAATGCCGCTGGTTTTGGCAGTTGTGTTTGAAGCGGTCGTTCCGGATGTGTATTTGCAACGATTTTTGAAGATTATTTCTGCAGTGCTTAGACGCAGCACTTATCTGTCTTTGTTAATAGAAAACAGTAATGCCTTATTTCATTTAATTCAGTGTTGCGGCCAAAGTGTGTGGATGAGTGAGCAATTAGCACAGTATCCGATTTTACTCGATAGTTTGTTGGATCAGCGCTTATCCTTGCTATCGCTCGATAAAATGGGATTGGAAAGTAGATTAGAACAAGCCTTATTGGCGATCCCTGAAGACGATACCGAGACACAGCTGGAAGTGTTACGGCAAATTAAAAACGAATACACACTGCAAGCTACCATGGCCTATCTAACAGCAAAAGCGGATGATGAGACTTTGGCTCTGCGTTTAAGCCACAGCGCTGAAGCTCTTTTGAATGTGGTGGCGCGTCTGGCGTGGCGTTGGGTTAGCGTTAAGTATGCGCTGAGCGACGATGAAGTACCTCCTAGCGCCATTATTGCCTATGGCACCTTAGGCGGCAAAGAAATGGGTTTTCAGTCCGATTTGGATTTAGTATTTCTGTACGACAATGGGGCGAAGTGGGGTTTGGATGCGTCACTACAACAACGGCGCGCGGAATATGCTTATCAATGGGCGCGGCGGGTGACTTATAGTCTAGAGTTGAAAACCTACAATGGCCATTTATACAAAGTGGATACCGATTTGCGTCCTTCGGGACAAGCGGGCTTATTAGTGAGCGATATCGCCCATTTTAAGACCTATCAAATTGAACAAGCCTGGTTATGGGAGCATCAAGCCTTATTGCGCGCCCGTGCTGTAGTCGCTAGTACAGCGATGGCAGCACAATTTGATGCGATTCGCCACGAAGCGTTGGCGCGAGAACGCAATGAAGAAACGCTGCGTCACGAAATAGTGGCCATGCGTCAGCGCGTACAGAACCATAGTGCAGCCCTCCCTACTGGAAAATTTGATGTTAAACAGGGCCTGGGTGGCTTAATGGATCTAGAATTTATGATACAATTCTTAAGCTTATGTGCTTTGGCGACGGAGGGTGTACCCTTGTCTTGTAGCAGCCATAGTCAGTGGTTGCAATGGGTAGGGAATTTGGGCAGAATAAGCGCAGAAGAGGTGCAGCAGTTGCTCGCCATTGATCGCTGTTATCGTCATCAGTTAAATCAAGCAGCCTTGCAAAATGGTCCGCCGTGGGTAGATGATGCACTATTGCGGGATGAACGTGCCATAGTACAGCAGTTATGGCAAACGATATTGGAAAGGAATGAAGCGTGACAGAACAAATACAAAAACACTATGATGTCTATGAGAGCGATTTACCCTTGTGTTGCCCACTGCCACGCGTGCCTTTGTGGGATCAGCACCCACGCGTTTATATTCCTATACGTCCCGGCGCTGAGGCTGTGTGCCCTTATTGTGGCATAACTTTTGCCCTTAAAGAAAACACTAAGGAACGCTTATGACTTATAGCATGGACAGGTTATCACAGCGCCATATTTATATTGGCGCTATTGTACTCAGTTTTTTATTGTCCATAATTAGTTTTAATCATTTGTTACTGCCTGATATCAGTGTGGATGGCGTTTTATACTTGCGCTGTGCGGCGGCCTATAACCAGGGTGGTTTGAAAGCAGCAATGACCCTATATCCGTGGCCATTTTATCCTATTATCATTGCCTACCTACATCAACTCGGCTTTTCTTATATTATCGCTGCGAGTCTTTTAAATACGCTATTGCAAGCGGGGATCGTTTATTTCTTTGTACGCATTGTTTTCCATTTTAATCCCATGCCACGAGTAGGGCTATGGGCACTGTTGTGTATAGTGTGTTATAGCACCTTCAATGCTCAGCGTACTTTACTCGTGCGGGATTGTGGTTATTGGGCCTTTTATTTAACCTCCTTTTGGATTGCACTTACTTTTTTAAAGACAGAAAAGCAAGGGTACTTGTGGCTATTTGGTCTTAGTATACTCACCGCAGCACTATTTCGCATAGAAGGCGTGGTGATTGCGTTTAGTGCCGCCGTTCTTTTTTTCTTTATGCCGGGATGGTCGTTCCTTGTACGTTGCCGCAATAGCATTATCATGCTCTGGCCTCTTTGGTTGGGGGCACTGCTATTTTTAGGGATAGGTTCCCATAATCTATACAGTGGTGGTCGTTTACAAGACATTCACAACGCGCTTACTCATGGCATTGCTATGGTGCTACAAAATAAAGCGCAAGTTATCGATCTGATGGAGAAAGCTCTGCAGCCTAATTATGGTTTTTTTCATACGGAAGAAATGTATTTTAGTATGTTGATTGGCTTTTTCGTCTATAAAATTGTGATCAGCACGGAGGTGGTTTATAGTGGCTTGGCGGTGTATGCTTGGGCACAGAAAGCATTGGCGTTGAACCGCGGTGAAAAAATATTGTGGTATGGGTTGATCATCATACAGACACTGATACTCTTTGTTTTTTTAATGAACAATCTTTTTTTAACCAGCCGGTATGTTCTGGCTTTGAGCCTACTCATTTTGCTATGGGCGCCCTTTGGTGTAGAGAGAATCTATCAAAAAGCATTAGTTTCTAGCCGAAAATGGCGTTTAAGCGCTACTGTGGCGATAGGCTGTTTTTTCATATTCAGTCTGTTGTACAGTTTTGTGCACATAGGAGCTTCCAAAGAATATCTGTATGATGCCACGCGCTGGTTACAACAGCATACCAGTGCAAACGATCGCATTACCGTGAATGATGTGATCGTGCTGTATAAAGTCAAAGGAGCAATCTCAACTTGGGATGAAGATTTGCTGGATGTAAGCAAAGGGAGCAATTGTCAGTTTTCAGCCTATCGTTATGTGGCGGTTAAATTTCGTCATCATCAGAATCCGCTGGAACATTGTAGCAATTTGAAATTATTGCAATCCTACCAGAATGAAAAAAATTCTGCGGCTAATATTTATGAGGTGGTTAAAAAATAACGCGCAAAGCTATGAAATAACTTCGCAACACACTTGCCCCTTCGCCAAACGCACGTCGATTCTATCACCGGGCGTCAGTTTTTTAGCATCCGTTATAATACGGTGCTCTTTTAATACTAAAGCATAACCGCGATCTAAGGTAGCCAAAGGACTAATGGCGTGCAAAGCTTGACTTTGTGCAATGAGTTTTTTCTGTTTTTCGTGTAACAGAGCGATGAACGCACTGTGTAATCGCGCCGTTAGTTTTTCTTTTTGTTGCTGCCATTGTAATAATTTGTGTAGTGGCGCGTGTTGCTGCAAGCGATGCCATAAAACTTTCAGAGCATCTTGCCTTCTTTGCACTGCTTGTAGGCTGCCTTGGACTAAACGATATTGTACATGATCCAAACGCTGCTGATATTGGATTAATACATTGCGGGGATCCGTTAAACGTTTTTGTTGCCACAACACCTGTTTGCTGGCCATTTGCAATAGGGTTAGCATAGTACGGTGCAGTGTTTTAGCCAGTTTTTGTATCTGTAAGCGTAATTCATTTTGATCGGGGCTACAGTACTCAGCGGCAGCAGTCGGGGTAGGGGCGCGCAAATCGGCGGCAAAATCGCATAAAGTAAAATCAATTTCATGACCCACAGCACTCACAGTCGGAATAGTAGCCGCAAAAACCGCGCGCACTACTTTTTCATCGTTAAATGCCCATAAATCTTCTAAAGAACCACCGCCACGACCGATGATCAACACATCGCATTCAAGGCGCGCTTCTGCCATTGCCAGCGCATGACAGATTTGTGGTGGGGCACTTTCACCTTGTACTAAGCACGGGTAAATAATGACTTTAGCACTGGGATAACGGCGTTTTAAAGTGGTGATGATATCGCGAATGGCCGCGCCATGCGGTGACGTGATCACCCCTATGGTGTTTGGGAAACGCGGTAAACTTTTTTTATGCTGGTTATCAAACAAACCTTCTTGCGATAATTTTAAACGTAAGACTTCAAAGGCACGTTGTAAGGCGCCATGACCGGCTTCTTCTATGTAAGAAACTATTAACTGATAATCGCCGCGCTCTTCGTATAAACTGACCTCGGCGCGTACTAAGACTTGCATGCCATTTTTAGGGGTGAAAGTGGCTAAACCATTTTGATTTTTAAACATAGCGGCGCGCACTTGAGCACGATCGTCTTTTAGGGAAAAATACCAATGGCCTGAAGCGGCGCGTATAAAATTGGAAATTTCAGCTTCCACCCAAACGCGACTGAAGCTAAGGCTCAGAGCCTCTCGTGCTTTAGCATTTAAGGCACTGACACTTAAAATTTCGCGAGCTTCTGATGCTTGCAGCAGGCTAGACATAAGTATTTTCTCCATCTAAACGTAGGGGCAGGCCCCCGTGCCTGCCCAAAAAGGGCAACCACAGGGGGTTGCCCCTACGCGTTTATTTGTATCTCGCTTATTTGGGCTCCTCTTCCTCACCACAAATTTTAAGCTTATTGGTTCTGGCAAAGTTTAAGATAGACTCATATAATTCGGGATTCGTTTCTTTCATGGTTTTGTCTAGCATGACGCATTTGTTGCCATCTTTCATCGCTGGCCGTAATAGGGGTGAATAGACGATACGATGTTTGACGAATTTGGATAATCCACCACTCATGCGCTCAGCCCAATCGCTGGGTCTGAAGGTTTCACCGCTTTCGGTGATTCCTTCTATGATAATTTTTTTATCGTCATCGTCTGCCATAAAGTTGCATAACCCTTTTTATTGACTGTGGTCTAAAGTTTAGTGTATCGTTGCTGTTTAGCAATAGAGTGTAACATAAATAAGGTACACAAACATGCATCCTGAAACTAGTCACGAAACCGAGCCGCCTAAACCTAGGCGCGGCATTTATCTTTTGCCCAATTTACTGACTACAGCCAGCCTATTTGCCGGTTTTTATAGTATCGTCAATGGCATGCAGGGCCATTTCCATAGGGCGGCAATGGCTATTTTTGTAGCCATGGTACTGGATGGCCTAGATGGCCGTGTAGCCAGATTAACCAACACCCAAACGGCTTTTGGCGTTGAGTTTGATAGTTTATCGGACTTAGTTTCCTTCGGCTTAGCACCTGCCTTAGTAGCCTATAGTTGGTGTTTGCACGATTTAGGCAATTTTGGCTGGTTAGCTTCTTTTTGGTATGTAGCGGCAACAGCATTACGTCTAGCGCGTTTTAACACACAAGTGATGCATGTCGATAAGCGGTATTTCCAAGGCTTACCTTCTCCAGCCGCAGCAGCGGTTGTTGCCGGAGCCATAGGCTTAAGTTCTTATTACCAGCCTTTCCCGGCAATGCTGTTAGCCATTATCATGGGAGTCTTTTTGATGACCTTGGGTGTCTTAATGGTCAGCAATATACGGTACTATAGCTTTAAAGAAAGCCCATTTAAGGATCGCGTTCCTTTTGTGACCATTATTGCTGCGGTATTGATCTTTGTAGGCATCGCTGTAGCCCCTATGTTGCTATTATTTGTAGCCTTCCTAATCTATGCCATATCAGGTCCGGTATGGACCTTAAAGACCTTGCGCGAAAGGCGCTCACAGCGGCAGCGCGGGGATTAAGGCTTGTTTTAGTTACAACGCGATACGGTAAAATCAGCCAGTGCGAGTAGAGCTGTTTTGTAGGGTGAATCGGTTAATCCTTCTAGTGACTTATACGCTAAAGCAACTTCTGCATGCGCGCGTTGCTGCGTATACTCTATGGCTTTATTGCGTGCTAAGGCGTGTAGTATCTCGGGCAAAAAAGCGCTGCCATCGGCGGATTCTATGGCTAGCTGAATCAATGCTTTCTCCGCTGTATTGCCTACAGCCAAAGTATAAATCAACGGCAAGGTGGGTTTGCCTTCGGCCAGATCGTCGCCTATATTCTTACCCATTTCGCTGACATCACCTTGATAATCCAGCGCGTCATCTACCAATTGAAAAGCCAAACCCAAATGATGACCGAAAGCCGCCATCTGTTGTTCACTTTCGGCAGATTGATTGCTGATAACCGCAGCCAATTGCGTTGCCGCGGAGAATAATTTAGCCGTTTTAGCCGAAATGACTTCAAAATAACGTGCTTCGTCGGTAGCGGTATCATGCCTATTGATGAGTTGTAATACCTCGCCCTTGGCAATGGTATTGGAGGCGGTGGCTAGTATGGAGATGACCCTTAGGCTATTCACCTCGGCCATTAACTGAAAAGCACGCGAAAATAAAAAATCGCCTACTAATACGCTGGCCTCGTTGCCCCAAATGCTATTGGCGGTGCTTTGGCCGCGGCGTAAAGAGGAATCGTCTACCACATCGTCGTGTAATAATGTCGCCGTGTGGATAAATTCGATGATGGCTGCTAAGAGAATATGGCTATCCCCTTGATAATTCAAGGCTTTTGCGGTGAGTAGCAGCAGCATAGGCCTTATGCGTTTGCCGCCACTGGCGACGATGTGTTGGCTTAAAGTGTCTATAAGGGGGATGTCTGCGGCTAATTTAGATAAAATTAAGTGGTTAACCTGTTCCATATCGTCACTGACGTGGCTGCGTATGGCATCCAAGGACATAATAAACCCCTTAATGTGTATAATCGGGCCAATAATATCATAAAAAAAAGGCGGCTCATACCTTGCATCTCATCTGACAATGTCGTACTATAGGCAGCTATTTTAGACCTATGTCTATACTCACAGCAGTTGGTTTTTAGGGTAGGCGCTGAGTCCTCGAGCACCAGGAGTGACGTACTCTGTCATATACTAGGGCGAGATGGGCGAAGGCAACAAAGCCTAAGAGTCAAATGCGAAGAGTATATTTTCGCCAAATTTTGGAGTATGAAACAATGTATGCGGTTATTATTACTGGTGGCAAGCAATATCCAGTCACCAAAGATCAAGTTCTTTCTGTCGAGAAATTGTCCATAGCAGAAGGGGGCGCAGTCGAGTTTAATGAAGTGCTTTTGGTCAATACTGGCCAGGAAGTGAAAGTGGGTACGCCTTTACTGAAGGGGTGCCGCGTTTTAGCCACCGTGGTCGAACATGGCCGTGGCAAAAAAATAAACATTATCAAATTTAAGCGTCGTACGACCTACATAAGAAGGCAAGGTCATAGGCAAAGTTACACTAAAGTGAAGATAACCGATATCGTTATCTAATTCTGATTTGGAGACAAAAAAATGGCACACAAAAAAGCAGGTGGTAGTACTCGTAACGGCCGCGACTCCCAACCCAAATACTTAGGGCTTAAAAAAACGGGTGGCCAACGAGTCTTGGCCGGTAATATTTTGATTCGTCAACGGGGTACTAAATACCACCCGGGTTGGAATGTAGGTCTAGGCAAGGATTACACCTTGTATGCATTGGTAGAAGGCCACGTTAAATTTGAACGACGCGGTTTGTTGCAACGTCAATACGTCAACGTTATTCCGCTAGAAAAAGAAGCTGCGGCGGTTTAGTTCTATAGCGCAGATCTATTGTAGGGGCGGATCAAAAGCCGCCCTTTTTCATTATTCTGATTTTTCTAGTTAAAACGAATCATTTCCCTATGAAATCAAAACTCAATTAAGAAATATTGAATTTTAACCTATTGATTTATAAAGATTTTCATCAAGTTTTCTTAAAAGCCTTCTTTAGAATCAAAACCCAATCAAGAAATTTAACCCCCAGAGGGTATTAATCAGCGCATTGATACGTAGAATCTGCTGGTTTGACCAAGTTTTCATTGGTGAAGGAGAAAACAAAGTCCCATGTGTTGTCCTTCACTTTGGAAATGCATTTGAAAGTGAAGGACAGCACAAAGCTTCTTGTGTTGTCCTTCACTTTCGGCTATACTTCGAAAGTGAAGGACAGCACAAGAGGTTAAAACGATGTATTCATTAATTGGCAGAGAGCCCGAGATTCGGCTATTAGAACTATTTCTGACATCTAGTTCAGCGGAATTTCTAGCAATCTATGGCAGACGTCGAGTCGGGAAAACATTCTTAATTCGGCAATTTTTTGCAGAAAAAGAAGTTGTTTTTTTTGATGTGACTGGAGCGCAAAACGCTTCTTTAAAAGAACAAATCAATCATTTCACAAAGCAAATTGGGAAGGTGTTTTATAAAGGGGCGCGCCTTACTCCCGGAAAAAACTGGGATGAAACTTTTGATTTGTTAACAGAAGCAATTGAGACCGTCGAAAGAAACAAAAAAGTGGTTTTATTTTTTGATGAATTCCCATGGATGGCGACAAGAAATTCAAAATTATTACAAAGTCTTGACTATTATTGGAATCAACATTGGTCTAAAGATAAAAAGGTAAAACTCATTATCTGTGGATCATCTGCATCTTGGATTATAGAGAAAATAGTAAATAATAAAGCGGGGTTACACAATAGAATAACGAAAAACATTTATTTAGAACCATTTAATATCCCACAAACAGAAAGTTTTTTGAAACAGGCCGCTATTAAATTAACTAACCGACAAATTATAGAACTGTTCATGGTAATGGGAGGCATTCCGTATTACCTAAATAAAGTGGAGAAAAATTTATCTGCAACACAGCTGATAGAGAGACTTGCTTTTAGACAGAAAAGTTTCTTATGGGAAGAGTTTGACAATTTATTCTCATCTCTTTTCAATGAGGCGGATATTTTTATAGAAATTATCAGATTGATAGCCTCTTATCGTTATGGTATAGGCCAAGAAGCTTTATTTAAAAAAATAGGGAAGAAATTACATGGTAAGAACGGGATTGAGAAACTAAAAGCGCTGCAAGATGCGGGGTTTATTATTAGTTTCAAGCCGCATTTTCATAAAACGAGGGGCGTTTATTATAGAGTGATTGATGAATACTGTTTATTTTATCTTTACTGGATAGAACCGGTAAAAAGTACTTTACTCAAAAAGAGTCTGGTTGATGGATATTGGGATAAATTAAAATCTAAGCCAAGTTGGCACAGTTGGTCGGGCCTTGCTTTTGAAGCGGTGTGTTATAAGCATTTGCCACAAATTGCTAAAGCACTTTCTTTGGGGCCTACCGCTATTCCTGATACATGGCGTTATGTGCCTAAACAAGAGGATAGTAGCCAAGGAACACAAATCGATCTATTGTTTGACCGCGATGATGATGCGATTACGATTTGTGAAATAAAATATAGTGATAAGCCCTTTAAAATAACTAAAGAATATGCTGAAAAACTAAAACAAAAGAAAGAGGTTTTTAGAAAGATTACGCGGACTAGTAAACAGTTATTTTTAGTTATGATTTCAGCCAATGGTATTCAACAAAACGCTTATTCTACAGAATTAATAGATGGTGTAGTAACGCTAGATGATTTATTTAAAAGCTAATTGGATAGCATGCAAAATAATGACTGGATAAAGATTGAGCATTAGTAACCCTCATGCCAATCACAACTCACTAGATGATCATTCACCATGCCGGTGGCTTGCATAAAAGCATACACGGTAGTGGGACCTAAAAACTGAAAGCCGGCTTTTTTTAAATTGAGCGCTAATGTCTCCGCGAGTGGTGTGTGCACGGGAATTTCTTCAACACGCTGCCACTGATTGCGCTGTGGGTTTCCTTCCATGTGAGCCCATAACCATTCAGAAAAAGAGCCTTGTTGTTGTAATTGCAAATAAACGCGAGCATTGTTGATAGTCGCTAAGATCTTACGTTGATTGCGTATAATGCCGCTATCCGCTAGTAAGGATTGAATTTTAGTTTCATCATAAGCGGCGATCTTATCCGCAGCAAAGCCATCGAAGGCGGCGCGAAACGCTACACGCTTATACAAAATGGTACGCCAACTCAAACCGGCTTGAAAGCTTTCTAAAATCAAGAATTCGAACAAAAGCTGTTCATCGTATAAGGGTCGCCCCCATTCCTCGTCGTGATACCGCATGTATAAAGGATCGTCGCCACACCAGGGGCAACGCGAGAGGGTAGGATTTTGATGGTTCATAATGTTCCTTCCTTTTGATTTGAAGTAATGGCTATGGGCTCTGCGGAAATGTTTTCTAAATAAAACTCGTGCAGTTTAGCTTGCAGCAAAGCTTTGTTTGGCAACTGTGTTTTATATTCAGCGATGAGAGCAGGGGATAGCGTTGTGTTCAGTGCGTATTCTACAACTTCGTCCTCTTTGCTGGCACACAATAATAGTCCGATACTGGCACTTTCATGTGGCTTTTTAATATTTCGGTCTAATGCTCCTAAATAGAATGATAATTGGCCTAAGTGGCTAGGTTCGAATTCACCCACTTTTAATTCTATAGCAACTAAAGAGTTTAATCCACGATGAAAAAATAATAAGTCCACAAAAAAGTCGCGTTTCCCAACTTGTAATGGGAATTGGGAACCAACAAAACAAAATTCGCTACCCAATTCAGTTAAAAAAGCTTTTAGCTTATTGACTAAGGCTTGATGTAAATCGGCTTCAGCATGTTGATTCGGGAGCTGTAGAAATTCTAACATATAAGCGTCTTTAAAGGAGGCCATAATCTCAGGCCGATTTTCTACGATGATGGGAGATGCTTTAGGAGGCGATAGGACGACACGTTCAAATAAACCTGACTTAAACTGACGCTCTAATTCTCTAGAGCTCCAACGTTCCTGTACAGCCATTCGTAGATAAAATTCTCTTTCTTCAGGGTATTTGCTTTTGCTAATGATGATTAGATTATGTGTCCAGGACAATTGTCGCAGCAGTGCTGCGACTTTTATATCTCCTTGATAAATAGCATAGAACTGCCGCATTCTGAACAAATTAGCGCGGGTAAATCCTCGTACTCCGGGCTGTGTTTGCGCCAAATATTGGGCTAATTGCTCAACAATACCATTACCCCATTCTGCGTGTGCAATTTTATGGCTAATATATTCTCCTATTTGCCAGTAGAGATCAATCAAAACCGTATTCACTGTTTGCATGGCTTTTTGCCGTGCTTTAACAATGAATTGCGCAATTTCAGAAAATTGGCCCTTTAATATTAAATCTTGATTCATGTAGTCTTTCCTTCTGTTTTTAAGTTGTCACAACGGGTCTCCTATAAATGCATTTTTAATTTATCATAGATTGCATTTTATAGTGTTTATATGAACAAAGCAAACATTAAGAGTGTTTTATCAGGACTTTATCTTCAGGAATGGTGGCTATGGGTGGACTCGAACCACCGACCTCAGCATTATGAGTGCCGCGCTCTAACCGGCTGAGCTACATAGCCATTTTGAAGGGCAGATTATTGCGCATACCATCGATTTTGTCAAGAAACACTGTGAATTTGTTAGCCCAAAGTAGTAATGTCCGGTTTGTCCCAAGTTAAAATGTCCGCTTTTAGCAGAGGCTGGGATATAAATAATGACCAATCGGAGATATATAATGAGCGAG
>VFJT01000030.1 GCA_009885935.1 Gammaproteobacteria bacterium | reverse complement strand
TTAAAGTAGGCACAGCCGTATCTAATGCCAATGCTTTAAAGTCACGCGAACGCTCTTGAACATAAGCATCATAGCATTCCATCAACATATTCAGCGCAACCTCCGCTCCAAAGAACGCAGCAGCCACGATAAAAATAGATCCATTCTCGTTATATTTATCCCAATCCATTTCCTGATGTGCCGTATAAGCCACTCCCGTCGTAGCACCCATCAATACATTAAATGCACTTTCGCTACGAATAAATTGCAGACACTGTTCCAAAAATGCATACAGTGTCGGTTTATTCTGCTCTTTCGCCTGCATCAGCCACTTGTTCAACACCTGTATTGCAGTGATTCGCTCCCCTGCAAAAGCGCACAGTGGTGCTAATGGCACTAGATAGGGCCACCATTGTGATTTGCTGTTTTCTGAAGGCGTTGGAGTTGGGCTCGGCAGTAGGCTCGGACTAGGTGTTGGACTCAAACTGGGTGTAGGACTAGTCGATATCGGACTAGGGCTAAACGATGAGCTAGGATTAGGCACGGGACTAGGGCTAAACGATGGGCTAGGACTAGGCGATAGTAAAACTTCTCTTACCCAATTGTAAAACCATCCAGGTACATTCTTAGCTGTAGGACCACATAGCGCTTGTTCAGCAGGTAATTGTTGTGTGGCAAAGATGCTTTCTGTAGTGGCATTGGCAAACTGCGCCGCTAGCTTAGCATCATCCGTACAACGAGTTGCTGGATCTAATATCGTTATCAGTAAATTGTATAATTTAGACAAATGATGAACCACGCCGTCCGTAGCTTGAATATTACGCACGGTGGTCATCACTTCACCCGCCTCTGGTTGCCCCGTAAACAACATCTGAATACTATCCATCAACAAACCATATACTGTGTCGGCAACACTGTTCACTGTGAGTAAGGGTTTATCTATCGTTCCAAACAAGCCCACATTTGCTAAAAATCTATTTCCATAACTGATAATTTCACTAGAGCCATTGACTGTGAACGTCACTGGTGCGGAAAATGCAGAAGAGCTTAATCGAAGAATGCTGTTTTCGTTTAGCAAAAAGTTCACGGGTTGAATAGCTTGGATTTTCACAAACTCTGTCAAATTCGTTAAGAGCGTTGCGCCCATTTCTCCAGCAACAGTTATACTGTAAAATATAGTGGGATACGTATTTTCAGTTATCCCATCTAAGCCAGATAGTGCTACCCCATCTGCGTAAACCCCGGTCCAATTGAGCGCTGAATTAAAGGGAATAGTAACGCCTGAATAGTCTGCCAATTCAACTATCTTTCCTGTAACGGTATTATTAAGAAACGCACTGCAACCTTCGCTTAGCCCACCGGACATCAGCTGAATGTAACCATTTACGGGTGCTTCCCCTAAAACACGTTGAAATACTTCATTGGGGCAACTCGTACCATTAATATAGACCCACGACCCTTGGACTCTTTCTACTATTAGATAAGACATAGCCCATAAATAACCCATTCTTTGTACTGTACGCATTTCCATTGTCTCTCCTTTCTTATTTTATAAATTCGATAATGACCCGTACTTTTTTCAATACGCCCATATTGAGTACATTTGCTTTTTAAGCATTCCCCTGTTACAACTACTCATGTTCTTGTCTAAACTCAGCTTGCCTTTTTATAGATTGAACACGCTCAGCTTGCAGACTTTCATCTGCTTTCGTTTTAGTAGTTGCCATCGTTTTGGGATCTAACGTTTCAAAAGTACAGTCTGCCGCCGCACCCAAACAGCTTGCTGCTGGTGTTGGTTCGGTAGAGGGCCAAAACCCAGAGGCAATACTCCCCCAGGGACCATCCTGGGCTTGTACGAATGAGTACGCGGAATTAACCAGTATAAGCTCTTCATTTATATCAATATCATATAGACATTCCGCAGCACCACCCGCCTGCGATCCCACAATATTGGCAGAATTAAATGCTGTTTTCTTTTGCCCACTGGTTAAAGTATTGTTGCCTGGATACGATTCTACCCACCCACCTGCTGCGCTATAGGTTTTAGTATTCTCATCATAGCTAAGCGCTTTACCCTCAGGACAAGCCGCTGTTACAGATAGAAAGTGATCCAGCATTGCGTCGTTTATCTTCGTTATTCTTTCATCACTAATGGCCAGTACATCCGGCATACGCACTGCAGGGGTGGCAGCCCAGGTTAATAAATCTTCAGCAGCGATATCCGGATCGCTATAATGCGCAACCGATCCTTTATCGTGCGGCTGATCCCAGACTACATTTACACTAATACTATTGACCCAAAAGTTTCGGCCCGTAGTATGATCCGCCGTATAACTAGATTCTAAACCCGTTCTCCATGCTGTACCACTGCGCATAGTCCAAAGCCAATTTAAACCAGCACCATAAGCATCTGCTAGCTGTGTAACACTAGATTTTAAGTAACTACTCGCCCCATCATTGCATCGTCGCTGCGCTCCTCACAATGACGGGGCGAGTAGGCAAAAATATTTTAAAATTTTCTCTAAAAACACTTGACAAGGTTTTTA
>VFJT01000062.1 GCA_009885935.1 Gammaproteobacteria bacterium | reverse complement strand
CATTTTGGCGTAAACTAGCGCATCTTCTATAATATTTGTATTTGCTGCCCAGTGCACAAAGGAGCGCTAATCTTGAACGACATGCTGAAGAATTTAATCATTTGGTCGATTATCGTCATTATATTGGCGTCCGTTTTTAGTAATTTTGGCCCTAAACGCGAGCCTACTACTCAGGTATCCTTTAGCCAGTTCTTAGAGAGAGCAGATAAGAGGGATATCAACTCAGCCGTGTTTAGCGAAGGCCAAATTAGCGCCGTGACCAAATCCAATCAACAGATCTACACCATTATCCCTACTGGGCCGCAAGAGTTGGTGCGTGAATTATTGCGTAAAGGCGTGGATGTCAAAGGCAAATTGCCGGAAAGTCAGTCGCTGTTGATGCGTATTTTTATCAATTGGTTTCCCTTACTACTGTTTATCGGTATTTGGATTTTCTTCTTACGACAAATGCAAGGTGGCGGTGGTGCGGGTCGCGGTGCTATGTCCTTTGGCCGTAGCCGGGCACGTTTGCTGTCTGAAGATCAGGTTAAAGTGACCTTTGCCGATGTGGCTGGTGCGGATGAAGCTAAAGAAGAAGTCTCCGAGTTGGTCGACTTTCTACGTGACCCGGGTAAATTTCAGCGTTTAGGTGGCCGTATTCCGCGTGGCGTGTTAATGATGGGTGCTCCGGGAACGGGTAAAACCTTATTGGCGCGAGCCGTAGCGGGGGAGGCTAAAGTGCCTTTCTTCACCATTTCCGGCTCTGACTTCGTGGAAATGTTTGTGGGTGTAGGCGCATCGCGAGTGCGCGATATGTTCGAACAAGCTAAGAAAAGCGCGCCCTGTATTATTTTCATCGATGAAATCGATGCCGTAGGTAGACATAGAGGCGCGGGTTTAGGCGGCGGTCACGATGAACGCGAACAAACTCTAAATCAATTGTTGGTAGAAATGGATGGTTTTGAAGGCAATGAAGGCGTTATTGTCATTGCGGCCACTAACCGCCCCGATGTATTGGATCCAGCCTTATTGCGCCCAGGGCGTTTCGATCGTCAAGTGGTCGTGCCTTTGCCCGATGTACGCGGTCGCGAGCAAATCTTAAACGTGCATTTGCGTAAAGTTCCTTTGTCCGATGATGTTAAACCCGGCGTTATTGCTCGCGGTACACCCGGCTTTTCCGGTGCTGATCTCGCCAATTTGGTGAATGAAGCGGCTTTGTTTGCCGCTAAGGCCAATAAGCGCTTGGTGGAAATGAGTGAATTAGAATACGCTAAAGATAAAATTTTAATGGGGGCTGAGCGTCATTCCATGGTAATGAGCAGTGATGAAAAGAAATTAACGGCTTATCACGAATCTGGGCATGCCATCGTTGGTTTGAGCGTGCCGGATCACGACCCTGTTTATAAAGTGACGATCATCCCGCGCGGCAGAGCCTTGGGCGTAACCATGTTTTTGCCGGAACAAGATCGTTATAGCCATTCCAAGCAACGTTTGTTGAGCCAATTGTGTAGCTTGTTTGGCGGCCGTATTGCAGAAGAACTTATTTTTGGTGAACTGGGTGTAACCACCGGGGCTTCTAACGACATGGAACGCGCCACGCAAATCGCGCGCAGCATGGTGACCAAATGGGGTTTTTCCGCTAAATTAGGGCCTATCGTGTTTGGTGAAGAACAAGGTGAAGTCTTTTTGGGTCGCTCGATGACACGTACTCAAGACATCTCTGAAGGAACAGCCTCGATAATCGACGCTGAAGTTAAAATTATCATCGAAGAATCTTATGCGCGTGCTAAAGCTATTTTGGTGGAAAGAACGCAAACTCTGCATTTGATGGCCGAAACTTTAATCAAATATGAAACCATCGATGAAACGCAATTGAAAGATTTAATGGCAGGCCGTGTGCCGCAACCGCCTAAGGGTTGGAGTGAATCCGATCTGGGTGGGCCTTCTGAGGGGGGTGATGCCGTACAAGTTGCAGATGCTGCCGGGGCTAAAGATAAAACAAAGTCGGATGCTTATCCTACCGATCCTAAAAAACAAGACGGTTTGGCATAGGTTTTTGAGGCAATGTGGCAGTGTGGCGCTTATAATTTAGATTTATCTCGGCCTTTAGTGATGGGCGTGGTTAATTTGCATCCCGCTTCTTTTGCGAGTAGCAGTTATCGCTCATCCATCAATGAAAGCATAGAACAAGCGCTCAACATGGTAGCCGCCGGTGCGGCTATTATCGATTTAGGCGCAGAGCCTACCAATCCACAGCAGACGATAACCGTTAACGCCGAAGAGGAATTGGAACGTCTATTGCCCGTGTTGCGCGCTTTAGCTACTCGTGTAGCAGTGCCTATTTCTATAGACACTTCACAACCTAAAGTAATGCAAGCGGTATTGAATGAAGGCGCAAGCATTATCAACGATACACGTGCTTTAATGTACGAGGGTGCTATCGCTGCCGTTGCCGCCAGTGATGCGGGTTTGTGTTTAATGCATCAAGGCGATGGCAGCGATATCAAAACCATTAGTCAATTTTTACGGGATAGGGCAGAGGTGTGTGTGACTGCGGGTATCAACAAACAACGCATCGTCTTAGATCCCGGCATAGGCAATGGCCGTTTTGGTAAAACTAGCCAGCAGAATTTAGCTTTACTCAAACATTTAGATACACTGTGCGCAGCGGATTATCCACTTTTAGTCGGCGTATCGCGTAAAACTTTTATAGGCGATGTGTTGGATTTGCCGCAAGAAGATCGTTTAGCCGGATCGCTGGCGGCAATGATAGTCGCTTATCAACACGGGGCGCGTATAGTGCGCGTGCATGATGTAGCCCCTAGCGTACAAGCCTTAAAAATCATACGAGCTATAGAACTATCATGAAGAAAAAATATTTTGGTACAGATGGTATACGAGCAAAAGTCGGTGCAGCGCCGATGACGGCAGAATGGTTGTCGTCTTTAGGGCGCGCCGTAGGGTCGGTGATACAAAATCAAGCTAAGCCCATCATCATTGGCTTAGATACCCGAGAGTCCAGCGTCCTGTTGGGCGATGCCTTTGCTGCGGGCTTAGCGATGCAGGGGCATCACGTTATTTTAGCGGGGGTATTGCCTACGCCCGCGATTGCTTTTTTGTGTAAGCACAACGATTTTGGCTTAGGGGCGGTGATCAGCGCTTCACATAACCCCTATTATGATAATGGCATTAAATTTTTTTGTAGCGATGGGTTTAAGTTAAGCGATGAAGCCGAATATGCCATAGAAGCCGCTATAGACAATATCGCCGCGATCCCTTTAGCCTCCAAACCCGGGCAAATAGAGTATGATCATAGTTTAGCGGAAACGTACGCACAGCATTGCCAAACATTTTTCGTACCCCAGGCTTTAGCCGGGTTGCATCTAGTGTTGGATTGCGCTCATGGCGCCACTTATCGCATAGCGCCTACTTTATTTAGCGACTTAGGGGCTACAGTGCATAGTTTGCATATTACGCCTGATGGACGCAACATCAACGCCGCTTGTGGCGCCACCGATTTACGCGCTTTGCAACAAGCGGTGAAAGAAAAAGAAGCGCATTTGGGTATTGCTTTTGATGGCGATGGTGATCGCGTCATGATGGTCGATGGCGATGGCGCTGTGGTGGATGGCGATGAATTATTGTGGATCTTAGCAGCACATCAACTTGCAGTACACAAAGAGCTCCCCGGTGTGGTGGGTACTGTGATGAGTAATTTAGGCTTAGTCGAAGCTTTAGCGGCAAAACAAATTCCTTTTTATCGCGCCAATGTAGGCGATCGCTATGTATTAGAGGCTTTGCAAGAGCGTCTGTGGTTTTTAGGCGGCGAATCTTCGGGACACTTATTGCATTTGCAATACGGCAGTACCGGCGATGGCATCGTGTCAGCGTTGTTAGTATTACAAGCCATGGTTAAGGCTAGAAAGCCTTTGTCCGAATTAAAAAATGGTATGGTCAAATATCCGCAAGTGATGATCAATGTGCGTCACGCAGGCGGTAAGCCCGATTTAAACAGAGCGGCGATTACAGCCGCAGTAACGGCCGTAGAGCAGCAATTAGCAGGCCACGGCCGCGTGTTATTGCGCGCTTCAGGCACGGAACCTTTAGTGCGTGTCATGGTAGAAGGTAAAGATGCAGCCCAGACTAAAATGCACGCAGAAACATTAGCGGCACAAATTCAAGCGATTTTGGCGGGGTAGGTTGTCATTTAGAGCATTTATATACGAATGGATTATATATAAATGCTCTAAAAGTCAATGTGAGCCTAAACCAAGCTGCTCTCTAAACGCCCCCACATGCCTCTAAAATGTACTATACTATTTTTACGAAAACGATAGTTTTTGAAACTAAGGAGTTTAATCATGACAAAGGGTCATAAAAAAGGCTATGCACGCATAGCTGTACTAGCATTATTTTTAGGTTTAATGGGTTGCCATGCTAGCGGTAGCATCGGTAACACTTCTAGTGTAACGCAAGTACAATAGCAATCCATAAGGGATGGTTATACTGTTTTTATAACTGTCCCTGTTATTGAAACTAAGGAGTTTAATCATGACAAAGAGTCATAAGAGAGGCTATGCACGCATAGCTGTATTAGCATTATTTTTAGGTTTAATGGGTTGCCATGTTAGCGGCAGTATTGATACCCCCTCTAAGAGTATGGTGCAAGTACAATAGCAATTCATAAGGGGTGGTTATATTGTTCTGATAACTGTCCCTTAAATGCCGATCAATTCCCTTTCAGCATACAGTTGTATTGAAGCAACCAAAAGCGATATATCCTATTTTTGTTTTTTATGCACCCTAAAAGGGTATGATGATACCCTTTTAGGGTATTGCTGGAAAGTCTTTTAAAAATGCAGTACAATATTTCTGCTTAAAGCAGTATTATTGAACAAAAGGGGTTTAATTATGATGAAAGGATATAAAAAAGGCTATTCTATTCTCGCCATAGTGGTCTTATTTTTAAGTTTAATGGCTTGTCATGCTACGCCTACGCGCGAAAGCACTGGCGAGTACATAGACGATAGCAGCATTACCACCAAGGTAAAAACAGCATTATTGACGGATAAACAGGTTTCCAGCGGCAGCATCAGTGTTGAGACTTTTAAGGGTGCAGTGCAGCTCAGCGGTTTTGTAGCCAACCCAGCACAAGTAGCTCGCGCCGGCGAGGTTGCCAGTAAGGTTGAAGGGGTTAAAGTGGTGCACAATAACTTGATTGTGAAGACACAACAGTAATCCATAAGGGACGGTTAGTCTGTTTTTATAACGGTCCCTTATTCTTTGAACAAATCGCTTAACACGGCTACCGAAGCAATCAATTCTTTGCTGTATAGCGTTTTCTTAAGGCCGCCCGATGCAATCATGGAATGAAATATTTGTTTACGCGTTTGTGTTATCTTACAATATATTTTTTCTCTATCTAATAAGTGTTGCGCGTATTTTTTATCGAGGATGAAGGGCGAGCTGCAATATTTAATTTCACATAAATTAATGGTATTATCGGGGCGGTCAAAAACCAGATCAATTTGTATTCCTGAACTGTCGCTTTTTTTGTTTGCACTATAATTGAATGAAGTAGCCTCAGAACCGTTGGGGATATGCAGAGCCTTTCTGATTTGATGTAGATGTTTAAAACAAATGGACTCAAAAGCATATCCAGACCAAGCCTGCCAGGAAGGGGTTGTGGATAAAACTTGCCAATAATCGTCGGTCATATGCTTAGAGATACGATTAGCAGCCTTTGGCGCAATCCACGTTAAGTAAAACAGAGTGTATTCATCAATGACTTTATAACAAATACCGCGCTCTTTTTTCCACGGTGTAAAGGGAATAATAAAACTGGCTTCTTCTAATTCGTTCAATCTTTGTGTGAGTCCGCCCCCTTTGTAGTGTAGTGCAGATTCAATGTCACGACGACTGATCCCGTTGCGTTTGCTGGCTACAAGTGAAATGATTTTCTCATGTTCTTCATGTTTTTTAAATAAAGATGCAAATAATAGGTTAAATTCATCGTATAAAGCCCCATTTTTATTAAAGCACAAGAGATTAATATTTTGAACAGCAGAAAACGTTTTTTCAAGCGCGTTTAGATAAAATGGGATCCCGCCCAAACACAGATATAACATTAGTATTTGCTCGGCGTTGTAGTGAATATTTTTGTAACTTAAATAAGCTTTGGTTTCAGATAAATTAAAAGGTTCAATGCGCAGACGCAATGTAATCCTATTATGTAAACCACCGGTATTATGCAATATATTGTCTATGATCCAAGAAGCTGCAGAACCACAAATGATAAGTTTTATTCTTTTATTTTCAGACCAATAACGGTTCCAATAATAATCGATGGCTTCCAAGAAACCTGATTTAGGGGTAGCCATCCACGGGACTTCATCAAAAAACAAAACGATGGTTTCATGGCCAGAGTATAAATCTATAGCATCTTTTAACGCTGCAAAAGCCTCATGCCAATTGGTAAAAGGAGATAAACGCGTACCTTTATAGGCTTTATAAAACGTATTTTCAATTTCTTGTTTGAATTTGTTCAATTGAATTTTCAGAGGTCCTTTGTGGATCCCTGAAGCTCTAAAAAACAAACATTTTTTTTCATTGAAAAACTCGCGGACTAAGTATGTTTTGCCTACGCGTCTGCGACCATACACGGCGACAAACTCTGCCATGTCGGACTGAAATATTTTCTGCAATTGCTTTTGTTCGAATTTTCGGCCAATAATGCGCATGCTTATTTCTCTATAAGGGTTAATAAGGGATGGATATAAATATATTATACTTATCCCTTAATGTCAAGTTTTCTAAAATAAGGGAAGGATATAAAGTTATTATAACTGTCCCTTATCCTTTGAACAGCAATTTCTTTTAGAGACGCTTCTCTCTTGAGCAAAAATAACCCATAATAATCGAATTTAGCCACACACAGGCTGTATTCCCCTTTAATCACAAATATGACCGTATTCAGCTGAGCATGGTCATTATAGGGTGTTTTGACTTTATTTTTAAGCGGATGGAGTTTATTTTAAGCTACATTCGTGTACTTATAGCCTCCAGAAAAATAGCCAATTAAGTAAGCATTTGATATTAAATCAGGCAAAATATTGGTCAATCGAGATTAATTTGCTAATTTATTCAATAATAGTGCGAAAAATCAGGTGGTTAATGCCCGCTTTTAAGGTTTCCTTAAGGTAGGCTTGCTATAGTTAAGTTAACGGTAATCGTAGAACATGTAATAAAAGTGAGGTGTACCATGAGTGCTTCAAGTAAAATCGCTGTTAATGCAGTAAGGACTCAAAAAGAAAATACTTATCCAATTAGCTTAGAACAACAAAAGTTATATGCTGCGAAAAAAAATCCAGAGTATGAATTTGGGTTTAATAATGAAGGTTTTTGGGTAAATACTACGGTTGGAAATTTTACCAACGAAGTCTTGCTTGACCGCGTAGTAAGTGATTTTAACCGTGGTGTTATCTACGGTACACGATATCCCGCTATTGCTCATGCTAAAGAAATGAACAAAAAAATACAAAAGATTCTGGATGAGAAACGTGATCTTGGTATGCTTCAATATAAGCAGAATAGAGAGCAACAAGGCGTAACGCAAGCTCAGATTGATAAGTTACAAGCAGAGCTTATCGCCCTAAATGATGAATCTATCCGTTTGGATGAGGAACGCAAAAGTTCAAACCAAGTTGAATCGACATCTGTTACAGCTGAGGAATTGCTTGAAGGTGAACTTGGCCTTACATCAGAACAGGCCTTAAGCTATGCACGCTCTATGCAACAGAGTCTTCTTTATTATCATAGATATCTAACGAATTATAGGGGAGAACCGGAATTTAGTGCAGAAGTATGCCGTGAAGATGATAAACTTGTTATTAAGTTACATACAGAAACAGATCCTGAGTTATACAGTGAATTTGAAATGCTGGTTTCAGATCTACAAGTTGATGCGGAAGGTAAACCTAAAGTAGCACCTATTCGATTGGTTGATACACGTGTTATAACCACAGATCTAAAAGTTTTAATTCCATTCTATGCTATGGAAAATTTTATCAGTGAAAAAGAGTTTGAAGAAAAAATAGCAATCATGAAGAATGAAGATGAATTAGAACAATTTTGGTTCTTTTTGGCTTCATTAGATACGGCGGTTACAGGCAAACTTATGCCTATGGAAAAGTTAAAAGCACATTTTCTTAATTTTCGCCCTGTACAACAACCTCAAAATTTACAAGCACCTAATCTAAAGACTGTGCTTTTATGTCTTGAACAGATTGATACAACAGATGAAAAAGCTGTTTTTGCATTCATAAAGGATACTTTAGCGCCCTATGTGGTGGATGCTATGAAACGGAAGGCGGGATCTGAGCAAGAACAAACTCTGTTAAGTTTTTTGTTAGCTGACGCGAAAGCACAAGATTTGGGTAGAATAAGACCTGCATTGATGCAAAGTATAAAGCAAGTTATGAATGTGTATGAAGATAATGTTGTAACCTTGACTCCTGAAGGACAATACTTATTACGATTGAATAGCCAGGGTCTACCTGTAGCTAGTTTTTTACGAGAGTTGCAAAACCTATCTTTTCGCTATGGCCGAGATGAATGTGGGGCACTTCCTGGTTTTTTCAGTGATATTGTGGCTAGCTCCACGGATGCCGTTGTGTCTATTGAAGATCTTAAGCAGAAAACAACAAATATGAGCGAAGAGGAATTGGAAGAATTTGAAATTTTTCTAGAAGTGTTTTCAGAAAAATTTAATAAGGACCTTAACTTTGACAAAAATCTTAAAGATTTTCCAACCCGCTTTCCGGGAGATACACAAGCATTCACAACAGCGCGTGATGCACATGAAAAAGAAGTTAGGGATCGGTATAAAGAAATTTTTCGATTGAGATCTGAAGTAAATGTTGCTGTAGATGCATCTTTTGGAAAAGTGAATGCTGAGCTAAAGCAAAGACAGGAGAATATCGAACAAGCATCGCGCCTACTTACACCCTTGTATAAGAATCATAAAGAGCTTAAGGAACAACTTCAAGCTGAACAGAAAAAAACACGGATACCCAAAATTTTAGCTGGAGTAGGTGGTGCGCTGTTGTTTGCAGTCGGAGTAGCTGTTGCTGTGCTGCTTACAGGTGGCTTGGCTTTAATTCCTATCATTATTTTTGGTGGTTTTGCAGGGGCGGCTGGGGCTAGTACTGGCGTTACTGCGGTTGACGCTATATCGAGTGAGAGAAAAATAAAAGCTGAATTACGCAGAATAGATAAACAAATTGCTGATATAAAAGGTTCAGAAGCATGTAAAGAGAACCCTTATATAGCTTGTGGTACTGAAGAGCTTCAAAGGAACTGGGCTAGTGTTAGCGGGTTATGCAAAATAGAAGCAGATATAGAAAATAAGCGGGCAGAAAAAAGAAAGTCTAAAGTCGATGTAGAATCTGAAGAAAGATCAGTTGCAGAAGCACATGTGGATTTTGATGCAGGTGATGTTCCACCAGCTAAGTTGATTAGTCAAGAAACTATCCTTGTTGACCCATTATCGCATAATGATGGTGAGGAATCTGAAATAAAGTTGCCGGAAGCAGTAGGCAAACCTAGCGATCTACCGAAACCAGATAAATCACTTGATCCAGTTGTAGTCAGTCCGGGTAATGCTGATCCACGTGGTGAGATACAGCCTAGTATATCTAGTGAATCGTTGCCAACAAAAAAAGAAACTAAATCTTTAGACAGCATATTTACATTTCTTTCTGCATCTTTCGGGCAAGCTGATACTGAGAAGAGAGGCAAGATCAGAAAAACAATACATTCTAATCTAGAACATAGTGAATCAATCTCCACATCGACAACAATTCTTCCCAGTTCTCCTCGTTCGCGCCCAGTAAGCGATATCGTCGTGGCAAGTAGTAATATATATTCTATTCATCATCCTCCTGTGACACAGAAGGATGACGGTGTATATTCAGAGCAAAAACTTGTATTTTGATAACAATATTAAGTAAGATAGTATGTAGATAACGAAAAACTGGCCGATGCGCAATCGGCCAGTTTTTGTTAGTAGCTAGGTAACCACTATAGTTATTATGGAGATAAATTAT
>VFJT01000080.1 GCA_009885935.1 Gammaproteobacteria bacterium | reverse complement strand
TGTCCATAACAGAAATCATTGCCGTGATATTCAGCTTATTTTCGGTCTACTTTTGTGTAAAAAACAACAAATTATGCTGGCCGATGAGCATTGTCGGTGTCAGCGCCTATGCTGTCTTGTTTTGGACTCAATCGTCCTATGCTAATTTTACACTGCAATTTGTGTTTTTAGCGCAAAGCCTCTATGGCTGGTATTTTTGGAACAAAAAAGAGAATACCAGAAAAATAACACGCATTCATTTTAATCAGGCTATTTTGTTATTGCTGCTTTCTATTGTGATAGAAAGCACAACTTTTTGGGCCATAACCCATTTCACAAAAACGCCTAGCACCAATATAATAATGGATTCTGCCAGCGCTACGCTGAGTATCATTGCATTATATCTCATGTCTAGAAAAATATTAGAACATTGGTTGCTATGGATCATTGCAGATATTATATTCATAGCCTATTTCATACATCTAGGATTGTATCTGTCAAGTTTCTTGTATGCACTATTTTTTATGCTGTCTATCAATGGTTATAGAAGCTGGAAAAGAATCGGCGTCGCCCTACCCACCAAAACAACAGAGCCACACTAATCAACATTACAACAAACAGGCTACTCATCATCACTGCCATATGACCTGTAACCAATCCCATCAAAGAAAGCACCGTAATAGCGGTGCACAAATCAATGCTATTCATTAATGATGACGCAGTGGCTTTGTCGCTGCATTGCGCTGTGGCCAGAGCCGAGGCATTGCAAAAAACAGCAGGTAACCCTAAAAATAATAGCGCTGTCCATAAAAATAAATGTGCTACGGTTAGGCCGCCCCCCACTATAGACAGCCATAAAAATAGCGCACCGCTCAATGCCACACCAATGCCTGCTGTCATGACTTTTCTGGGACTAAAATAAGATGCCAACTTAGCCGCTAAAATATTGCCTATGGCCAAACCCATAAACACCCATAAATTATAAATGCCAAAGACATCCGCAGAAAGATGCAAGCTGTCGTGGCTGATAATAGGTGCTATCGCTGAAAAAGTGTAAATAATGCCGGTACTAATGCCCCAAATAATAGAATACAGCCATAACTTGCTATCACGCGCAACCAAACAATATTGAGACCACATTTTTTTAAGGGTGATGTCTACAAGATGCAACGGTTTTGTTTCCGGCAAACGAGATACTAAAAAAGCAACGAATACGCAATACAGCATATAAACATAAAAACAACTCTGCCAACCCCAGTTTGCTACCAATAAACCCCCAGCAGAAACAGCCAAGCCCGGCATAATAGCAAAAGCGAGCGTAGTATAGGCAATCATTTTTCTGCGCTGTTCTGTGTCGGTAAAAACGTCGCTGATGATGGTAAAGGTTAACGTTAAACCCGCACTAGCGCCGATAGCCAGCATGAATCTAGCCATCAAGAAAAGTGTAAAACCGCCTATATGGGCTGCTATGGCACACAACAAAGAACTGATGAAAGCAATGCTGATGCCTAGATACAACATATTCTTGCGACCATGGCGATTGGCCAAAGGACCGTAGATCAAAGGACCTATGGTATAACCTAACAAAAATAGAGAAACTGTTAATTGTGTATGCGCCGTACTGATCTGAAATTGCTGTTGTAACTGCGGCAAGCCCGGCGTAAATAACACCGCTGCTACCGAGGCAAAAGACACCAAGATGATTAGGGTATACAGTGGAATGGATCTTTGCATTTGTTTTTGTTCCATTATACACTACCCTCTTTCAAAATAAAATCGAACCGTCTATGCATGAACTCAATATTTGTGTAAACCTCATCCGCATATTGGAAGATAAGATTTACAACGCCTTGCCGCCCATTACCCGCATTAAAACGGTATGGCTTGAGATCGGCCAACTGGCTGGCATAGATTTAGACGCCATTCGTTTTAGCTTCCCCATTGCCGCCGCTCACAGTCTGGCCAAGGATGCCACACTGGAGATTAAGACTCAAGCCGGGAGCGCCCACTGCCATAATTGCGATAAAAATGTTACTATCGCTTCTTTACTAACACCCTGTGCTATTTGTGGTCAGTATAATTATACGATTACCCTGGGTAAAGCCTTACGGGTTACAAAAATGGAAACAGAATAATGTGTGGTTATTGCGGTTGCGGACATGAACATAAGCATGAGCACGATCATGCGCACGATTCTAGAATCATGCAAATTGAACAAGATATACTGGGCGAAAACCAACGCTTTGCCGATCAAAACCGCGCTTATTTCACACAGCACGGTATTTTAACCTTAAATCTAATGTCTAGCCCCGGCTCTGGAAAAACTACTTTATTGGTAGAAACCATACGCGCATTAAAACACCGTTGTGCCATTAGCGTCATTGAAGGCGATCAGCAAACGGACTTAGATGCTCAGCGTATTGCAGCAACGGCTGTGCCGGTAGTGCAAATCAACACCGGTAAAGCGTGTCATTTGAATGCGCATCGCATCGGCCATGCTCTAAGCGATTTAGCGCCCAGCAATAATAGCGTATTATTCATAGAAAATGTAGGCAATTTAGTTTGCCCTGCCTTATTTGATTTGGGCGAAAAAGCAAAAATAGTAATTTTGTCGGTAACCGAAGGCGATGATAAACCCTTAAAATACCCGCACATGTTTGCTGAAGCAAGCTTAATGATAATCAACAAAATAGATTTGCTGCCCTATGTTTCTTTTAATGTAGCGCAATGCATAGAGTATGCTAGACGGATTAACCCTCATATTGCAGTATTACAAACCTCGGCAACTACACAACAAGGTCTTTTGCCCTGGTGTGATTGGTTATTGAAGACACACGCCGCTGCGTAGGGGCAACCCCCTGTGGTTGCCCTACTAGGGCAGGCACGGGGGCCTGCCCCTACGATAATGTTTAACCTGCAGTTTTGTACTTAAGAATGGATCATATACGTATGCAACGCCTGCAACTTAAAGTCTTCGGCTTAGTACAAGGCGTAGGGTTTAGACCCTATGTTTATCGATTAGCTACTGCACTGAATCTCAGCGGCTTTATTCGAAATGATCCTTATGGCGTACATATAGAAATACAAGGCACAGAGTGCACACAATTTTTAAGCGCGTTGACAAAAAACTTACCGCCCTTAGCGCATATAGATTCTGTAGTACAAAAAGAGATGGCATTAAAAAAAAGCAAATCTCTTTTTATAATTAATCACAGTGAAAGCGGCGTTGTACGCAGCAAAATTCCTGCCGACACGGCCACTTGCAATGATTGTTTATATGATCTATTTGATCTTAATAGTCCCTTTTACCATTATCCTTTTGTGCAATGCACGCATTGCGGCCCGCGTTATAGCCTAACGTGGCAATTGCCTTATGATAGAAAACACACCAGCCTAGCTGTTTTTGAACCTTGCCTAAATTGTAGCACTGCTTACAACAACCCAAACGACAGACGCTATCATGCTGAAACCATCGCTTGTGCGCAATGCGGCCCTATCTTAAGTCATGCCATCAGCGACATGGCTGCCATAATTTCACAGGGTCAGATCCTTGCCCTAAAAAGTTTAGGTGGTTATCAGTTGATTTGTGATGCGCGCAATCAGCAGGTATTACAAAAATTACGCTTAAATAAAGCCCGTCTACACAAACCCTTTGCATTGATGGTATTAAATACCGCTAGCGCAAAAAAAATAGTTGACTGCAATAAAGATGCCATTAGCCTCTTAAACAGTCCAGAGCGACCCATAGTCGTGTTAAATAAAATGGATCAGACCTTGCCATCAGAGATAGCCCTTGGGTTAAATAGTTTGGGTCTTATGTTAGCGTATACGCCCGCACACTATTTGCTGTTTCATGCGCTTTTAGGCTCTCCAACCGGACATGCTTGGTTACAAAGAAAGAATGATTTGGTGTTAGTGGTGACGAGCGCTAATAGCAGCGATAGTCCAATCATTAAAGAAAATGATATTGCTACAGAAGAGTTACGCTCTATAGCCGATTGCATAGTCCATTATAATCGCGATATTAGCACGGCCATCGATGATTCAGTCGTACAATTCATTGCTGAAAAACCGGCTTTTATACGCCGCGCACGCGGTTATGTTCCTCATGCCATCGCTCTGCCCTATGCCGTCCCTACAACGCTCGCTTTAGGCGGCTACTTAAAAAATACGATTTGCGT
>VFJT01000024.1 GCA_009885935.1 Gammaproteobacteria bacterium | reverse complement strand
GGGCCGTAGAGCTTAAAGAAACAGGTGAGTTAATAGGCTTTATTGGCCTTAACTATACCGATTGGGAAGCGCATTTTACGCCTGCGGTTGAAGTGGGTTGGCGTTTGGGCTCTCAATATTGGGACAAAGGTTATGCGACCGAAGGGGCTAAAGCCGCGTTGGACTATGGGTTTAAGCACTGCAACCTTCAAGAAATTGTTTCATTTACAGTGCCTGTGAATGTACGTTCTATACGCGTTATGGAAAAAATAGGCTTAGAACGCGATATAAATGGCGATTTTACACATCCTAAATTGCCAGCAGATCATCCCTTATCAAAGCATATATTGTATCGTTTAACGAAAGAAGATTATTTAAAAGGAGCTAAGAGTGAGTGAGAAATATTGTTTTACTGTGGGGGAAGAAGGGCAAAAAAGCCTTGGTCTATTGGATATTACTTTTAATGATCAAAGCCAATATTTCGTAAAAAAACATGGGTTACAACAAGGGATGTCTGTCTTAGACATAGGCTGTGGTTTGGGCACCATGACACAATTCATGGCGGAAATAGTCGGAGACACGGGCAAGGTGGTCGCCATTGATAGCAATGAAAATCAGATTAAAGCCGCTCAAAATCGTTGTCCAGAGCATCTACAAAAAAGAATAACTTGGCAAGTAGCCGATATTTATGATCTGGAAAAAGTGGGTAAAAATTTTGATCTAGTCTATTGTCGCTTTGTTTTGCACCATATTTATAAGCCTCGTTTTGCATTATCACAAATTGAAAAAGTGCTAAAACCAGGAGGAATTTACATAGGCATAGAAGGGATCGTTAACGCTATTTTTACTATTCCTGACAATATAGCTTGGCGATCAGGTAATTTTCCTGTTGAGGTAGAAGAAGGAATAGGTCGTAATGCCAATATTGGAAAAATACTACCACGCCTTATTCACGAAGCCAATATGAAATGTATAGCTGCCGATATTTACCAGCCTATGCTAGTATCACCTGAAGTCCGTCGATTGTTGTTGATAGGTGAATGTTTTGAAAACAAGCACTATCAAATCGAAAATAATCATCTAACAGAAGCAGAATGGCAACGAAAACAGGACAACTTAAAGGCCTGTATCGATGATGAAAATACTTTAATTGGGTTTTATGCGGCTAATTTTACGGCATCTAGGAAAATTTAAAAATGAATGGGGGTTTTTAAACAAGTAGTGTGCCTCTTAAGATATTGATAAATATACATTATATATTCGAATATATTGTAAAAATGCGTATTTTTGCTGTTTCTCGGGGTTAAGCAAAAATCCTTGACATGTTTTTATGCGCATTATACAATAATATCGATTTTGAGCATAAAAGAGGAACTCATGGTATTAAAACCGTTTATTGGTCGCAAGCACGAGCTCAAAAAGCTTTTAGCCTTACACCGCAAGGCGGTTGCTAGTCTCGTTGTTGTTAAGGGTCGTAGGCGAATTGGGAAGAGCCGATTAATTGCAGAATTCGCTACTCAAATTTCACAGCATACCTTGTGGAGCTTTGCCGGCCTTGCGCCTTTAGAGGGAATGACTGCACAAAGTCAGAGGGATCATTTTGCAAGGCAACTGGCTTTTCTCTTAAAATTGCCCCCCCTTAGCTTTCAAGATTGGAGTGATGCTTTTGAACATTTATCATTGCATGTACGAGCAGGGGATATTATCCTCTTAGATGAGATTTCTTGGATGGCTGCTAAAGATTCCAGTTTTATCCCTAAACTCAAAGCGTGGTGGGATAAACAGCAGCTCCCTATTATCGTTGTATTTTGTGGATCGGTTTCCACCTGGATTGAAGAAAATATCCTGAACAGTACGGCCTTTTTTGGACGGGTGGCGTTGACCTTGACACTGATGCCCCTGTCTATTTCTGACAGTGCCACTTTATTAAAAGCCATGGGTTTTCAAGGATCGACTTATGATATGTATAAGCTTCTAGGTGTGTTGGGAGGTATTCCTTGGTATTTAGAACAGGTTGGTTCTGGAGTAACCGCCGATAACATCCTTAAACAATTGTGCTTTGAAAAAGATGGCCTTTTAGTCTTAGAGTTCGATCGCATTTTTCACGATCTTTTTAATGGCAAAGGTGCTGTGTATAAAAGAATCTTGGATTCACTTAAAGACGGCATGAAAACACTGGCCGAAATTCGGCACGCTATTCATTTTGCGCAAAGCGGCACACTGAGTCGGCTTATGGAACATCTCATTATCGCTGGGTTTGTAAAAAAGCAAAGCTTATGGTCTTTTAAAACAGCTAAAACTCTTAAGCAAAGTTTATATCGTATTTCTGATCCTTATATGCGGTTTTATTTGAAGGTCATTGAGGTTCATAGAGCTAAAATTGATTTAGGCACTTTCGATGATTCGCCCCTATCTCATCTTCCAGGATTTGAGGTTCATATGGGCTTACAACTTGAATATCTTCTGTTGCAGAATCGTTCACTATTGTTACAGTCCATAGGTATTTCTGCTGCGGATGTGGTCTGCGACGGTCCTTATAGGCAGTCGCAAACAGCAATTGCAAAAGGCTGTCAAATCGATTATTTGCTACAAACAGTAACAAAAAATTTGTATGTATGTGAATTTAAATTGTCACGTCGGGAATTAGGCGTAGAAATCATTTCGGAAATGCAAGAAAAAATAAAGGCTCTTAAAATTCCTAGGGGTTATGCAGCGGTTCCTATCTTGTTCCATATAGGCGGTGTTGCTTCATCGGTTGAGACGGACGGATATTTTTATCGCATCATTGATATTGCAGATTTTTTATTTTCATAATTTTATCGCCATTACCGTCACAGGATGCTCTTTAAATTCATCCATACCCATTATAACCCAGCCTAGACGTTCATAATAATTTGGGATGGTCGGATCAAACGCAAAATATTGAGCGACAATTATCTTTGCCGGTCAACGACAATTAAGATTGCCGGTTAGGAGGCATTGCCGTATCCTGCTCTGTACTATTAAAAAACAGAAGGAAAGAGGT
>VFJT01000196.1 GCA_009885935.1 Gammaproteobacteria bacterium | reverse complement strand
TTCAGCTATATTGTTCATTTTTTGTATTACCTTAGGTTTGCAATAAGGGGTTTATTGTAGCATAAAAATTGCCCCTATTTGATACTCTGCTACAGAACGACTCCCAAACCTTTGTTTCCTCAGGAAAGACAGAATGCTCTAGCAAAAAGAGATTGACCTGCCTATTATTGCTAGCTCTGGCGCAAATAAATAGACTGCATTAGATAATCAAAATAATACTTAGTTGTATGTAACTCTTTGTTTTTAAAAAATAACTTATCCTTATATACCCATTCCACTTGAAAATGCGAGAGAATGTTTATGACACAGGGCTATTCGGGCGGCTCTCGAGCCGCCCCTACACTGTTCCGAGGCTCGTTTTGTAGGGGCGCCTCTCGAGCCGCCCCTACACTGTTCCGAGGCTCGTTTTGTAGGGGCGCCTCGTGAGGCGCCCTTCTAGAATAACCCTGTAGTATATAATATCCTTTCTTAGCATGAATCGCATCTTCAAGTACGATGAGTATATACCCTCTTTAAATAGGGGTTTTGACAAAGATGGAGAAGTGCCTTAGAATTGCGCAGAACAATACGTAATAAATAGAAACATTAGTAGAGGTAAATAAATTATGGCTAGTAGTAATAGTGAGCTGATTGAAGAAATATCCCCTAGGAGAAATTATAACTCTTTTAGCGTCAAATTCTTCAATTCTGCTGACCTACACGAACTTGACCCTGCTGCAGCACTTGATTTGTTTAGCGCACAGGGGGCGCTATCAGGTAATGCAGACCAAGATATCGCTAGCAATTTGCACAGGTTACTGACTCGTTATTGTCAGAACACTAAAGGCAAAGTCCTGTCTAGTGAGCAGGATAACTTCGGATTGGAAATGCTTAAAAAACTTATTTCCGTGTTACCTGCACAAGGAAGTGATGTTGGGTTGCTGCGAGCTAACCCATCAATACAAGCTTTAATTTTAAAGCTACCTCGAGAAGATTATAAAAAAGCCATTACGCTGAATATAGCCAGTGTAGAAATTATAGCTCACTTTATTCTGTCTTTTGCCGCAGCAGAGTACAAGCATAAAAATCCTAACTATTTACTTGAATTAGCGGGGTTTCTCAATGAAATCAAATTATCAGAAGATCATATCTATGCTATACTGAGCTTAAACGAAATCAAAAATCACCGTTCTAAGGAACTTGTTGGGCTATTGTTTTCTGCCCTGTATGACCCATCATTGCCTACAGAGGTAGAACTGCTTTTGGCACTAGAACATTACTATCGTGATAATGCCAAAAGTTTTGAAGGAGGTGCTGCTATTGAAAAAAGTAAAATAATTGAGATCCCTGCAAATGCTGGTGGAGAAAGCTCTATGATGCCTGGCAAGAATAAAGAAATAATAAGGCTAGGTAAATCGCGATTTGGAAAAATTAATACTGGGGAAACGTTACAGGAGTTGATTAGGAAAATCGGTGACGCATTGTTTGAGCTTGAAGGTTCAGATGATGCAGCAAAGCTCAACATGCCATCTAAACGCAAACAGGTATTGAAGGAAGAAACAAAACATTTGCTGACTTGGAAAGAACAAGACATCGCGCGTTATCACACAGTATTAAGACTTTTATTTAAAGCTGACTCTGCGAGCTATGATCCCCACACAGCAATCGGTTTTGATGAGGCGGTTGCTTATTGTTATTTGATGTCTAGGTCTGGGGAAGATAGCTTTGATCTCTTTATGGCTAACTTGTTTGATGTGAGAACAGCCCATGATAATGATCCAAGTAGCAAAAATAATACAAAAGATGATTTTCCATCATGTCTTCCGGGCGCGGAAGGACGGTTATATACTTATTACGTTAGGCAACATAATCTGATATGCATCGAAGAAGACACATTGTTGCATAAAAAATCTTTTTGCAAGTTTAATGATCAGTTAATCCAGTCGGAGATCAAAGATTTTGTGTGCGCGCAATTGCAGGGGGTCGTTAAAACTGATGTGGGTGCTAAAACAATAGTTAGTTTGGTTTATTTCTATCAAAAAGGTATAGACCTAATGGGGGACGAGATTCCCGCTCCGATAAGAAAAAGGGCCGAAACGGCAGTTGATACTATCGTTGAAAACGATATAGACTATTCTAAGCTATATCGTACTCTTTTTGACAAAAAAGCACTTGTTATTTCAAAGGATGTAATGGAGGAGCTTAAAAGTTTTGTCAAAAATAAATTATTATGTGTTTTTAGCTTAGAAAAACAGGAAGGGATGCAAGAGGTTTGGTTTCAGTTATATCCTAAAATAATACAAACTATCTATCCTAATGCGCTGGTACGTGCAATAAATTGCGCAATAAACGATGGCTCACCTGAAAAAGATATAGAAGATATTTTAGAAATGGCCATCATGATCGATCTCGATCAAAGAGGTTCCTTTATAAAGAATCTAACTGCTATGCTGACAGAAGCAATGGCCCATTACACACGTAAGCCTAGTGAGGATAATCAGTTTATCGAAAAACTATTAAAATTAATTGGCTTCTCTCATGAAAAAGAAACATTAGCGGAAGCAGATCTTAATCGTTTATTCGAAACCCTTTTTTCATGTTTTTCGAAAAAATCCAATTGCGAACAACGAGTTCTTAAGTTTTTTGAAGGACTTAAAGCTGTAGAAAAACCGTCACCTATCATAAATGCAGTTGAATTAGCTTTTTTAAATTTTATTGTCGCTTCGATTGTGAAAGATAAACTCGCTAATTATCATGAGCTGCGAAACCTTATTCGAGAAGCTGAAGAAAATAAAATATTTACGGCTGGCGAATTAACTAAGAAGGTTATGCCGATTATACAGACCTACTACAACGAAGATTCGTATAATAACTGTTTGCGGCTAATAGCTTTCTTAAAGATAATTACTGAAAAAGAAATAGATTTTACTTTCAACCTGGCAAAATTAAAAGAAGAGGCCGAAGGTGCCGACCTAACATATGAATGCTTACAAAAAAGATCTGCTGCCGGAAACCCATACGCATCACTTCAATGCGTCAAGAAAGCGTTTGCACCAGGAAAAATACCTTCTGAAGTATATAGTGCTATTGCTTACCAACAGGCAGTGGCAATAAACTGTAAAGAGTTGCAAGAAGAAATTGGAATGAACTCTTCCTCTTCCTCTTCCTCTTCCTCTTCCTCTTCCTCTTCCTCTTCCTCTTCCTCTTCCTCTTCCTCTTCCTCTTCTAATCCAATTCCCGTGAGAAATCTTGCCGAAGACTTATATTATAAATATCTTGCCGAATTATTATCTAAAGACCCATCAAAGACTCAAGAGTGCTTGTCACGGTTTTTGACAATAGCTACATCGATAGATTTAAATGAAATTTCAACAAGCGAGTATACATCTGCTAGCAAAGAAAAAGTATTATTGTTAATATATCAATATAGTGCAGGTAACATAGAAGAAGAATCAATAGCTGCGAGGATTATTTATGTCTTCGGGGCTATGGCAAAGGCTAATTGCTTTGTTCTTTCTCCAGCACAGTGTCCTAAAACTATAGTGGCCGCCGTAAAATATCAACGAGTTGGAGGAAAGATAGAAGAAATTTTAAGAGCTTTGGCAAAAAAATATACTAATCATGTTCTGTACGATAATCTCTGGCAGACACTTTTAGCGGAGACAATGTTGCCTGAATCAAACTTGAAAGATGAATTACAAAAGATGCATTCTTTTCTTACTAAAGAAAGAACTTATGAAGGTAATATTGATGCAAAGGGCCTAGAATCCCTGATCAATGAAATAATAAAGCTCCTTAATATTAACTTAGAGTTTCTAAGAGACGAATTAAAATTAAGAAGCCTTCCTAAACAACCCAAGGGCTGTTCAGAAAACAAAATAGAGAGTGGACCCCTCTCTCTTTCATCACGGTTCAGCTTTCTAAGTAGTAGTTCTTCAAGTAGTAGCCTACCATCAGCGGGTAACGCAAGCCCTCAGTCTCAACCTGTACAGCCAACAACAAGGGTACTACCTGCTGGTGCCGTATATAACTATGATGAGACTTATAAAATTGAACTTCTTGGTGATAGCGGTGTAGGAAAGAGCTGTCTGTTACTTCGTTTTGTTGATAACACCTATACTGAGCATTATATCTCAACCATTGGAGGAGATTTTAAATCCAGGGCGGTCAACACTAATGGCAAATGTGTTAAATTAAACATATGGGATATTGCTGGCCAAGAGCGATTTCGAACAGCAAATTATAATCGCCTCCCTCGTGCGGCTGTAATTATCGCTTTTGACAGCACTGATGTTGTTTCATTCAATAATGTGCCGCAATGGCTGAGAAAAATAGATAGGTATGCGAGCGAGAATGTTATCAAAATACTTGTAGCGACTAAATGGGATGATGGTGACCATCGTCAAATATCTGCGGAAATTATTAACAACTTTGCGGCAGAGCACGGCATGCGTGTATTTTTCACAAGTGCTAAAGATAACGTTAATGTTGATGAACTTTTTAAAGCCGCTGCTGAAGAAATCTACAAACAGAAGCATCCGCATCCGCCAGAAGAAGCATCAAGTAGGCAAGATAGTAGCCCCCCCGCTGCCCGAGAATCATGCCTTATATGTTAAGAAAAGGGCAAAGTGACGAGAACCTCTAAATCGCGAGCTTCGTATTCAGTACTATAATGGCATCCACTTCGACTAAAGCCCCTTTGGGTAAACGCGATACTTCTACCGTGGTGCGTGCCGGAAAAGGCGGCGATAGATATTCTTGCATCACTTCATTGATCAAGGGAAAATGACTTAAGTCTAGCAAGTAAACGGTAAACTTAGCGCAATCTTGTAAAGTGGCGCCGCAGGCTTTAGCCACGCTTTCTAAATTGGTAAACACTTGGCGTATCTGTGTTAATACATCATCGCCTGCCATTTCACCCGTTTGCGCAATTATGCCTATTTGCCCAGAACAATACACTGTTTGCCCTACTTTTAAGGCTTGTGAATAAATGCCTATGGGCTCGGGCGCATTGTTAGTATAAATTGCTCTGCGTTCGCTGTGCTCTATCATATCCTATACTCCTAAATTCTAACAACTCGTATGGTAGCCTCTAAGGCCCGAATGCGCCGCAACGCTTGTGCTAGATGCTGTCTATCGCGCACTGTAATCGTCATGTTCACTTCGCTGTAACGACCATCTTTATCTTTCACCCGCACATCTTCAATGTTGGCTGAAGAAAATGAAATAGCGGCTGCCAATTCCGCTAAAACACCGCGTCGATTATAAACATCGGCTACAATCTGTGTGTAAAACTCACCCGGCGTGTCTTCTTGCCAGCTTAAATAAATGCAAGTAGGCGTGCCGTGTAACTGCTTGACTTCTTTGCATTGCTCGCGATGAATCACCATGCCGCGACCAGCGGATAAAATGCCCACTATAACGTCGCCAGGGATGGGTCTACAACATTCTGCAAAAGTCACGACCAAACCCTCGCTGCCTTTGATGACCAAGGGTTGTTTCGCTAACAGGCGGGTTGCTTTCTGTTTTTCTTGTTCCTCTTCTACTGCTTCTTCCTTAACTGCAAAAGCCAACCGTCGCGCCACCGCTAAAGGGATCTGCGAGCCTAAGCCCATAGATTCCAACAATTCATCCAGAGTTTTAAATTTTGATTCTCGCAACACATGCTTTAGATTTTTAGGGGAAATATCTTGCAAGCGCAAGGATAAAGTACTCAAGGCCCGCTCTAATAAGCGCCGTCCCAATTCAATAGATTCACCCAGTTTTTGCTTTTGCGTTACTTGTCTGATTTCACTGCGAGCCTTTGCCGTAACCACAAAGTTTAACCAAGTAGGATTGGGTCTGGCTTCAGGGGCCGTCACAATTTCCACCGTTTGTCCACTTAACAATTGACTACTCAAAGGTGCTAAACGACGATTAATTTTGGCAGCAACACACGCATTGCCTATGTCGGTATGGATTGCATAAGCAAAATCAACCGGGCAGGCGCCGCGGGGCAATTCTAAAATATTGCCTTTAGGGGTAAAAACATACACTTCGTCGGGAAATAAATCGATCTTAACGTTTTCAATAAATTCTAAGGAAGTATCTCCCCCTTTTTGCATATCCACTAAACCTTGTAACCACGCTTGGGCACGCAAATGCGCCCGAGCTTTATTTTTAGCGGAACTTTTATATAACCAATGGGCAGCAATACCACTTTCTGCCATTGCATCCATGTCTTCGGTGCGAATTTGAATTTCGATCGGCACCCCATAAGGACCAAACAAAACCGTATGCAACGATTGATAGCCATTGGCCTTGGGTATAGCAACATAATCTTTAAATCGTTCCGGCACCGGCTTAAATGAAGTGTGCATCGCGCCTAAAACGCGATAACAACTGTCTGCAGAGCTAACAATAATACGAAAAGCATACACATCCATAATTTCAGAAAAAGCAATGTGCTTATTGACCATTTTTTTATAAATGCTATAAAGGTGTTTTTCTCGTCCCAATATACTCACCACAGCGATCCCCACATTGCGTAAGGCTTTTTGTAAGGTGGTTTCAATTTCAGCCAAGATTTCCTTACGGTTACCGCGCGCTTTGGCTACAGATTGTTTTAACACGCGATACCGTAGCGGATACAGTGTGGCAAAACCCAGATCTTCAAATTCAATGCGAAAACTGTGCATCCCTAAGCGATTGGCTATAGGCGCGTAAATTTCCAGGGTTTCTAGTGCAATGCGTTTACGTTTAGATTCAGGCAACACCCCCAAGGTGCGCATATTGTGTAATCTATCGGCTAATTTGATGATAACCACGCGTATATCTTTGGCCATAGCCAAAATCATTTTACGAAAATTTTCGGCTTGCGCTTCTGCTTTGTTTTCAAATTTAATTTGCGTTAATTTACTGACGCCATCGACCAATTCCGCCACATCCTGGCCAAATTGTTCTGTGATGCTTTGTTTGTTAACTTGGGTGTCTTCGATGACATCGTGTAATAAGGCGGCTTGTAAAGTGGGTAAATCTAAATGCATTTGCGCCAGAATACCCGCAACGGCAACGGGATGGGTGATATAAGGTTCGCCGCTATAACGGCATTGCCCTTCGTGTGCTTCACGGGCTAAGAGATAAGCCTTGTGTACAGACTCTATTACAGAGGGAGAATAACGTGCCGATAAGATTTTAGATAATGGTGCAAAATAATCATCTGCCATTTCATCTTTCATCCCATCTAAGATTTTTTAGAGTGTATCGTCGTCCATAGGAGGTTGGTGATTCTGCGCCATTTGCTGAGCTAGCGGTATGGGTTGATACAATTTATCCCATTCGTCTAGTTTCTCGAAGCTAACCTGCCCCACCGCAACTTCACGCAAGGCTACCACCGTGTTTTTGTCATTTTCAGCTTCAATCAAAGGCTGCATGGCCGTCATCGACAACTGGCGAGCCCGTCTTGCGGCTAATAAAACCAAGCTAAAGCGGTTATCGGTGTGTTTTAAACAATCTTCTACGGTAACGCGTGCCATATTTGAACTCCTGATTTAACTTTTAATCTAACTACTTATTACTACTGATTACTACTGATCTCGTCGCGAGTCGCCTAATCATCGGTGATGATAAACATCAGGAAAGAAGGTCAACGCGATGATCTGTCGTAGGGGCGACCCCCTGTGGTCGCCCTTGTTGGGCAGGCACGGGGGCCTGCCCCTACGAAAATGCTGCTTTACTTCTTTAAGTAGCGTTAGCGAATAGTTATATTATAACAGTATTTTATCCAAAATGCTTCTATTTTTGACGAGTTGGCGCTGTGTTTTTAAGCTATTGGCCACAAAAATGGCCTGTAGCTCTGCCAAGGCATGGGAAAAATCATCATTGATCACAATATAGTCATATTCATGACTGTGTGACATTTCTTTGGCGGCTTCGCTGAGGCGCCGTTTGATGACCTCTGGACTATCCAAACGCCTTGCCTCTAATCGTTGCTGCAAGACTGCTTTTGAAGGTGGCAGTATAAAAATGAGTAGGCTATCGGGCTGAAACATACGGCAAACTCTCGCGCCTTGCCAGTCGATTTCCAAAATAACATCCGTGCCTTGCGTTAAAGCGTGTGTCACCCAATCGTGAGAGGTGCCATAATGATAGCCAAATACCGTGGCGTACTCCATAAAATTTTTAGCGGCCACCATTTGTGCAAATTTGGCTTCATCCACAAAAAAATAATTGACCCCATCGACTTCACCTGCACGCGCAGGGCGTGTTGTATAAGAAATAGACAGGCGTGTAGCGCTGAGCTGCGGCAACAAGGCCTTCACTAAGCTGGTTTTACCCGCCCCGGAGGGTGCGGAAATAATGTATAAGGTTCCTTGTTGTGTCATCAGCACTCTCGTTTTGTTGTCAAAAATTAGGGTCCGGTTTGAAGCCATGACACCCCAAACCGGACTAGATACGATCGCATGGACGCACCTAGCATTATTCCACTGCTAGGCTTACATTAAGCACCGGCGATGGCCGATCTTTTCGCTAAGGTGCAAAACCCGGGCAGGGATTTTAAGGTTGCACCTTAGATCAGCCACCGTATACTCGCGCCTAAGTCGGATAGGCGCCGCTATACTCTTCGCATTTGCTTCTTAGGCTTTGTTGCCTACACCCATCTCGCCCCTAACTTGACGGCAAAGTGACAAACACTCGCTAAGAAGGCGTGCAGCAGGGCGGCTCGCGAGCAGCCCCTACAACACCCTCGGCCTTGCGAAATAAAAAACCTTAATAGCGGTATTTGTCCACCTTAACCGTTTTACGGCAGGGCCTAGCGCAGAATGCGCGAACAAAACAGCCACTAAGTCTTTCGCAAAGCTACAGTCAAAAGTTGTGTCTTTTCACACAATAATCCGACCATAAATTCTTGAAATTCCGTATATTCGTTCAATATACGTACAAAGTGTTTGGGAACATAGGTAGGAAGCCTATATTCTTGTTGTGCGAATGCGTTTGAGTGCGTTAATATGTCCATAGCTTTTGACAATCTCCTATGTTGATTGTTAAGGGTCAGCAGCTTGCCTAGTGCTGAAACACCGGGCTTGCTGCGCTTACTTCCCCAGTAAGCGCCCATCGTATTGTGAGCTCACACTTATTTTAAAACAAAACAAGCACTTATCACACCCCCATTATGAGCCTTTTTAAATCCTTGTCAACCCCTTTTAGGCTGTTTTTTTTTTTAAATCTGTAGATTTTATAGCTACAACTGATGGGCAGAAACAATAGGTAAATCTGTTATAAGGTTATTCTGCTTTGCCACGATTCGCGTGTAAACCAACGCCAATAAATCTGCACTAGGCACTGCCGCAGCATATAAAGCCCCTTCCGCGCAAAGTAAATCCAAATATTGAACTAACGAGTCATTTGCTAGTAAGGCCCTGCCCAATAATAGTTGCCGCGCCATGTTGGCAACATCATTAAACAAAGTGATGGCAAAAGCACGGATAGGTTGAATATCAGTCTGTTTGTTACGCAAAACAATCATCGTTTCCAATTCAGCGAGCTGTGCGGTAAAATATTCAACCACTGTTTTCGTTAAAGTCTGTTTGCTGTTATTATGAATAAAAGCAATAATTTCTGCGATCACACCCGCTTGATAGCTGTCTAGATTGGTACTATGCTTAATTGTTTCACTAAAGGTACCTATCGGATTTTTAGTTAAGATCTCAGTGGGTACAATGTACCAATTCTCAATATCCATGCTGACTGTATTGGCTGAATAAGCGGCTTTACTCATAACAGGATCCGAACAAATAATATGGCCGCCCTGTTTTTGTGTGCAATTTTTAAAGGGCAACACCGCGGTAATTTCTTGTTTTGTTTGCAGATCAAAAAAACCAGCTATGAGTGAAGTTGCGTGTCCCCACCCCGTTACCCAACGAAAATCTTTGGTAGATAATTTATAACCTCCATCCGGTAAAGGTACACCAATAACAGTGGGGCTCTCAAAACGTGTCAGATGTGGCGATTGTGCCATAGCAAATAATTTACCCTCACGTATCTGATTTAACCAGCTTACTTTAGCACTAGCTTTTGAATCAGAAATCTGGGCAGCAGCCGTTAAGCTTTGCGTTAATGTAAAATTAAGTGCACCAGATGCCCTTGATAAAAGCATTTTGAATACATGTGCTTCTTGAGATGACAACCCTAATCCTCCTAGTTCTTGCGATACCCGAGGTAACATAATGCGCGGATCAATTTTTTGCAGTGCAACAATGAAGCGTTTAACTTCTTGTGGCTCTTTTTCAATCCGAATACGTTCCTCATGTGCTACGGTTAAGATTGGAATCATCTGCTTAACTATGTTTCTATATTCAGGTGTAGCTGCTTGTAAAAGCTTCTGGCATACCTTGCTATGTGAAAAGAAATGTGGCACAGATTGTTCAGCTATTGTTGCAGCCCGAAACATAGATGACATTGTAAGTTCCCCCTTAGTTTGTGTATGTTTTTATAATAAGCGGCGATAAAGTATCTATTAACCCCAACTTTTCAGCTTTAGCAATAGCCGCACTTGTTTTAGAGCATCCCAGTTTCAACCTAATGTCTGATAAATGACCTTCAACAGTTCTGGGAGATTTGTATAGTAATTCAGCGGTTTCTGCAGCAGTTTTCCCTTGCGCTACCCAATACAAACAAGCAAGCTCTATTTTAGAGAGCTGAATATGCATCATTCCTTCTAAATGTTCTTTAATAAATTTATTGGTCATAGGATTTGTTGAAGTACCCCTTTTTCTCAAATATCTAGGTACCGCAGGTATCGCCACCGACTCATCAATTGCAAACAATACTTTTTGCTGATAATTAGACAAAGTATAATTATTTTTGTCGCTTAAAATGTCCTTAACCTGATCTAAAAAGAAATCACAATATTTGTTTAAATCAGGAATGCATTGAATAAGCGTGTTAATAGCATCACGTTCATATTTTATTGAAGAGAAATTAAAGGTATCAATATATTCAGGATGATGTTTAATTAAAATGATCCCTTCAGGTGCTAAATTATATTCATGCAATCTCACATAATACATTTCTTGCTCTTTTTTAGTCAATGACGTACTTTCACCATTATAAATAATAAGATTTTTGCTTTTAATCCTCTGTTGGTGAAAAGTACTATCATAAATTACATATTCATTCCAATAGCGGGGCGCAAAATTCAAGCTATTGCCTATAGTTAATTTACCCAGTTTGTAATGTACCCGGCCAAAATGAAAAAATGTTATATTAAACAATTCGTCCAATACATTGATCAAGGGAATAATTTTTGCCTTGTATCTAAACGAAGGTGTATTATATAATGCATCTTCGTTCATATCCTTCTCCACAATAGCTTGATCTTAAAGTCAAAACAACTAAACAAAATAATGCTAATATAGATAAATAAATACCTGGGATGATAGACAGACCGGTATAATTAAGCAGAAATTGCATCAATACTGGAGTTAAACCACCAATGACAGCACCACCTAAATTAAATGAAACCGCAACAGCTGAATACCGATATTGTACTTTAAAAAGGTAGGGTAAATACGAGACTAAAACCCCATCAAATGAAGATAATAGAATAGAAAGTACTAACAAAGCACCAATAAGATAGCTTAGATTCCCGCCATTGATAATAAAGAATAACGGAACAGAAAATAAAAACATCGCCAAGGCGGCATATATTAAGAGATTATGTGCTTTATATCGATCAGCCATATAACCAAAAATTGGTGCGCAAAGTGCTGCAACTAAACCTGCTATAGCAGTTAACTTAAGAGCCAAATAAAGACTTAAATTAACCGTATTTTGCAGATAAGAAGCCATATAAACCATAATAATATAGGTTGCTGAACCTACATAAGCTGAAAGTACAAAGCTCACAAATAAAGGCCATTTAGCGTATTTTATAGCATCCCTTAAAGGTTTTTTTGCAATTAAAGATCTATTCACTATATTCTCAAACTCTTTAGTTTCCGGTAACTGGCTACGTAGATAATAACCGATTACACCCACTATGATACCTGCTGATATAAAAGGTAAGCGCCAACTATTAGGGTCTAATCTTGCGTTTAACGATGTAAAAAGAGTAGCTGTACTGGCAGCCATGAAGATACCTAAACCACAGGCACAAGGGATCATACTTGCAATTAAACCTCTATGTTTTTCACTACTCTCAACCAGATAAATACTGCTGCCATTATATTCGGCACTAACAGCTAACCCTTGTATAAGTCTACATAGAACGAGTAACACGGGCGAAAGCAAACCCACTTGTGCAAAAGTTGGTAATAGACCCGTGAACATAGTCGGTAATGACATCAACAAAATTGAAAAACCCAGGATTTTTCTACGCCCCAGTCTATCACCATAATGGCCAAATAAATAAGCCCCTAACGGGCGAATAAGATAACCCGTGGCAAAAGTTGCCCAGGTCATCATCAGAGCAGTTTTATGATCTTGCGTCGGGAAAAAATAGGTTGCAATTGCCCCAGAGAAAAAACCAAATAAAGTATAGTCAAAATACTGTAAAAAAGTACCGATAATAACAGCGCCAATGAGCTTTGCTTTCATTTTTTGATATTTCCCTATAGCAGGTCTTTTTTCATGATAGTCATATTATATTTTTCTAAAAAAATAATATACCGTACAAATTTCCAGCCCAGAAATTCATAAAATTTAACTAGACTTTGGTCTTTGATAAATAAAAATAAACTATGGAATCCTAAGTTCGCTGCACGCCGCTCGGCCTCCATCACTAATAATTTGCCAAAACCTTGTTTACGATAACCTTTAGCAATATAAACATTATTTAGCATGGGTTGATCACCAAATCCCAAGGCATAAATATCGGTAATAATTGAGGCCATGCCAACAAGAATATCATCAAAAAAAGCCAGAAGGGTAACAGGAAGTTGATAATTTAACCGTTGATTAAATAAGTTTACATTATCAGTAAGAGTTTGATCTGGGCGTAAAAAACCCCATTGTTCATAATTCCAAGTTGCAACTTGTTGTAAGTATTGAGGTTTATCCACCAGCAACTGAAATATCAGCATAGCAATCCTTCCACCCTATGATCCATGTGCCTAATTTTAGGCTATTTTGCTCTTCAAGGCAAGCTACTTTTACGTTTAAATCAGGTATTTTTACGCTATGCAATTTGTAATCTAATGACTACACTGATTCTGTTAAGTACGACTGTATTCAATGAATGGAGGCAAATATGAACCCAATAACAGAACTATCTTTACCCAACTACACCGCTCTAGCGATTCTAGAACAGCTCAATACCGTAGACACTCAAAAGCAAATTGATATCCTGAAATCCATGATATTGATGATGAGTGACCCTCAACAAATAGAACCAGAAACCATTAGACAATGTGTAGGTAATAATAATCTGGCGTATTATTTCTTATTCGTAAAAACCAATGAAAGGTGCAAACTAAAGAGTGATGAGGAAATCCTCGTTCATTTTGAAAACGAGCTGGATGAGGAGGTGGAACTATAATTTTCTGCTTTACCTAAAATATTAAACCATTCATTTTTTAAGGAGAAAACGTATGTTAATTCTAACGCGCCACCTAGGCGAAACCATAATGATCGGCGATGATGTCCATGTTACCATATTGGGGATTAAGGGCGGCCAAATCCGCTTGGGCATCACCGCACCTAAAGACCTGAGTGTACATCGATTAGAAATATATCAACGCATTCAAGATGAAAAGAAAGCAGCTCTAGAAGAAGATACCGAATAATTTTCCTTTGCCCTGCCCGGCAAACCCTACCTTTTTTTGCATTAATGTGTAAGTCGGGCTTAAAAAAAACAAAGGGCGGAAAACCGCCCTTTGCCCTGCCCTCACATCCATGAACGATGGACTTTTTGCTTATCCTTTAAGCTAGTCAATCCTCCCTGAACGCATACAATCCCTGTACATCGTTTATGCTTCCTGCTTGTGCTACCCTGCACCGTGTTAGCATCCTTTCACAATACAGATCCTTCTGTATCGTATTCGTCCCTGAATGCGCAATCCTTACGCGTTATTTCTTCGATCAGCATGTACATCCTGCACATAGCCTCAAGATAGAACATAGACTACCTATACGCAAACACTATATCCGGTCGACCAACTGACACTTTGGTATACAGCTTTTATAAAAATCAATGGGTTAGACTTAAATGGCAATATTTTGAGCAGATATTTTTGAGAATTTTCGCGCAAGCTTTTTGTGAAAATAGGGGGATTCACTCAATGTTTTGGACTTGTTCGCGCATTTGTTCTATGAGCACTTTTAAGTCAACCGTTGCCTTAGAGACTTGGCTGTCTAAGGACTTTGAGGCCATGGTATTGGCTTCGCGATTGAGCTCTTGCATCATAAAGTCTAGGGTTTTGCCCACACTGCCTTTTTGCTGTAATAGGCGCTGCACCTCGGCCACATGCGCTAACAGCCGATCGACTTCTTCGCTATTATCAATCTTTTGCGCCCAAAATACCAATTCTTGCTCTAAACGCTGCGCATCCCCCTGCACTGGGCTTTGTTGTAATCGTTCCAATAGCTTATTGTGCTGGCGTTTTAATAGCTCGGGCTGATGCAAGCTCACTTCTTTGGCAAGCGCTTCTACCTTATGCAAACGTTCTACAAGTGCTAAACGCAAGGCATCGCCTTCTCTTTGACGGCTATCATTTAACCATTTTAAGGCTTGTTCTAAGGCCTCTACTGCCAATACCTCGATCTGCGTTACATCGATTTCCACTTCACTGATAATGCCCGGATACATTAGCAAACAGTCTAGAGAAGGCGCGCTATGTGAAAAAGGTGATAGGGTTTCAATACGCTCTACTGCAGTCAATAAAGCATTCAGACGCACTTCATCGCATTGTAAAGCGCCTGTTTTAGCTATAGACCACTGTAATTTTAGCGTTGCATCAATGCGACCCCGTTCCACCTGCTGACGTATCACTTCGCGAAAACGCATTTCCAGCGCACGCATGGCGTCGGGTAAACGAAATTGAATATCTAAGAAACGGTGATTCACCGCTCTTATTTCCCAAGACAAAACCCCTTGTGGGTGCGCTGATTCATGGCGCGCAAAACCCGTCATACTGCGTATCATAGCTATCCCCGATTTTTCGCTAAGGTAACAGACATTGGTGTTTAAATCTAGTCGCCACACCACTGGCATCTATCACACAAATTGTGTATAATGCTGTCATTTTCTAAAACGAGGTTATCCATGCGCACCAATAATCGCTCTTCCGATGAGCTACGCCCGATCCGCTTTAACCGCTCTTATACTAAACACGCCGAAGGATCGGTATTGGTTGAATATGGCGACACTAAAGTACTGTGCAATGCCAGTATCATCAGCGGTGTGCCGCGCTTCTTAAAAGGCAGCGGCAAGGGCTGGTTGACCGCTGAATACGGCTTATTACCTAGGGCTACCCACGAACGCAACGAACGCGAAGCAGCCAGAGGCAAACAAAGTGCGCGTACGGTAGAAATTCAGCGTTTAATTGGCCGCGCTCTGCGCCCGGCCATTAATTTATCGTTATTGGGTGAAAATACCATACAACTGGACTGCGATGTCATTCAAGCCGATGGCGGCACACGCACCGCCGCTATCAGTGGCAGTTGTGTAGCACTCTACGACGCTATTGCCTATTTGCGTCAGCGTCAAGTTTTAAGCGAATCGCCGCTGACTCATTGGGTTGCCGCCGTATCCGTAGGCTTGCACAAACAACAAGCGCTATTAGATTTGGACTACAGCGAAGACAGTCAAGCTGAAACCGATTTGAATGTAGTCATGGATGAAGGGGGCCGCTTTATCGAAATTCAAGGCACCGCCGAAGAGGAAGCCTTTAGCCGTAGCGATCTAGATCAAATGCTCTTATTGGCGGAAAAAGGCATCAAAGAAATTATTGCATTACAAAAAAATGTTGTGTCTGCATAATACACACAAAACAGGATTACTATGCCGGAAAAATTTGACATCAACACGTTGTTTAAAAATCATTTCTCACCGGGATGTGTGAGTTACGGCCGTCAAATGTTTTTAAGCAACCTAGTGTCTAAGTTGACTTTTCGCAGTGGGCAAGCAGTAGGGGCAACGGTGCAAGGCAATGGCACACAGACTTATCGCGTGAATATCGTCCTGGAACCCTCAAAACACGCGCGCAGTAATATCATCGGCACTTGCTCTTGTTCCATGAGCTTTAATTGCCGCCACGTAGCCGCAGTACTGTACCAGTTGGAAGCCAACATGGATATAGCTATGCGTAATTCCGCTGGTTTTGAAAAGACCCGCTATAAGATCTGGGAAAGTTGGTTAGATGAAACCTACACCCCCAACGCACAAGAAGATTTCTTAAGCGAATCCCTTCAGGATGACGTATTACTCTATGTCTTATCTTTTGGTTTTGATGAAGATCAACCTCGCTATTTGTTCATCGATTTATATCAAAGCAAAGCGCTTAAAAAAGGGGGCTATAGCCTTTCCGCCATTAAGACCGCAAAACTCACCGACATGCGTGACTTAGAACTATTAACCAGCACTGACATAATCTTAGTACAACAATTGCGCCGTTATCGCCAGTACAATGCCGAAGACTTAGGCGAACGCTATCGCCTACAGGCGCAAACTCCAGCAGAAGTCATCCGTGCGTTGATCAAAACAGGGCGTGCTTTTTGGCAAGCGGCAACAAAACCGTTAAGCTGGCAAGAAGAAGCAGAAAACATCCATTTAGACTGGCACCGTTTAAGCCACGGTGGTTTTAAATATTTACCGCACACACACAACAATACGGTACTTTCGTTGTGGCCAGTCACCCCCTTTCTGTATTACAATGCCGAATTACAACAGGTAGGCCCTATACACACGGCTTTATCTGCTGAAACTTTAAAACACTGTTTGGCTATGCCGGTTTATTATCCCGATCAAGGCGATTTTTTAAAAACAGCCTTTGATGCTTGGGCCAGCGCGCGCGGCTTACCGCCACTGCCTGTAGCCAATGCTATAGAACAACGCGTCATAACCCCCATCGCAACTTTAACGTTATACAGCACAGACAGTGCACGGATACTATCCTCCAATTCTACTGTGGCACGCTATCATCGTTATGAATCTAATTATAGTTATGCCACCATCACTTTTCAGTATGAGGCCGTCTGCTGCCAACCCGACACCTATGAACAGAATCTATATGATTTAAACGATGACACCCTCTTTGTTTACCCTAGGCAATGGGATATTGAAAAAAATTATCTGCAACAATTAAACGAGCGCGGCGTTCATCGCTTTGATGAGAAAACCCCCGTCTTTGTAAAACGCGACTACACCCACTTTTATCATGTAGGGGACAGCAAAGCAGATGTGTCTCATTTCTTAACCTCGGCAGAGCAAGAATTACCGCCCTTAGGTTGGAATATCGTTTACGATCCCAGCTTTATCTATGCCCCTGCTGCCATCTATGACGATTGGTATGGCGAAATCAAAGAAGACGCCAAGAAAAATTGGTTTTCTTTAGAAATGGGTATAATAATCGACGATGAAAAAATAAATTTAATCCCCGTTCTGGCAAAATTGCTACAAAATGATTATGCAAACTTAAGCTTAGCCGCTATTTTAGACCTAGATGCCAATGAACTATTAATTCTTACTTTAGACGACGGCAAAAAAATAGCGATTCCTATGCACCGCTTTCAAAGCATCTTACTCACCTTAACCGAGATCTATGACAAAAATAGCTTAAAAGAAAATGGTCTGCCTATCAATGCGTTGTTTGCCTCACAACTCATCGGCCACAAAGAAAATTTCTCCTTGCCACAAATACAGTGGCAAATACCGCCCGAGCTACAATCCCTCGGTCAAAAATGGCAGGCTTTCCCCTTATCGCAAGCTATTTTACACCCTACCGATAGTTTTAAGGGCACGCTACGGCATTACCAGTTAGAAGGTTTAACTTGGTTACAATTTTTAAGGGAGCATCATTTAGCGGGTATTCTGGCCGATGATATGGGTTTGGGTAAAACAGTGCAAACCTTAGCGCACTTGGCCATGGAAAAAGATCAGGGCCGTGTTAAAAAACCGATCTTAATTATTTCACCGACTAGTCTTACTAACAATTGGCACAGTGAAATCCAGAGATTTACCCCCGGTTTCACGGTATTAATATTACAAGGAACAGACCGCCCTACCGAAAAAGATGTATTAGCACAGCACGACATTATTTTAACCACTTATGCCGTCATTTTACACGACCAAGCCCTGTTAGAACAATTGTCTTATTACACCATCATTTTAGATGAGGCACAATGGATCAAAAACGCCAATACCAAAGCTTTTGCCATCGTCACACAATTAGAAACCGAACATCGTTTGTGTTTAACCGGTACGCCCATGGAAAACCATTTAGGCGAATTATGGTCTTTATTCCACTTCTTGTTACCCGGTTATTTAGGCAATCAAAAATCATTTAATAAATTATTCAGACTGCCCATTGAAAGAGATGGCGATGCCGCTCGCAAATTAGCGTTACAAAAACGCATTGCACCCTTTTTATTACGTCGCGCCAAAAGCGTAGTCGCTGCTGACTTACCCCCCAAAAATGAAATGATACAATTAATCGACATGAATGAAGAACAAGCCACTCTGTATGAAAGCATACGCTTAAGTGTAGGCAATAAAATACAAAAGATATTAGCGCAAAAAGGCTTTGCACAAAGCCACATTGAGATCTTAGATGCCCTATTAAAATTACGCCAAGCGTGTTGCGACCCACGCTTAGTCAAATTAGAATCTGCACAGAGTATCGCGCAATCGGCTAAATTAGAATATTTGCTGTCGGTTTTACCCGAGATGATAGAAGAGGGTCGCAAAATACTGTTATTCTCCACCTTCACCAGTATGTTGAGTTTAATTGAGCCCGAATTAAAAGTGTTGGGTATCCCCTATGTTTTACTAACGGGCAAGACTAAAGATAGGCAAACGCCGGTTACTCGCTTTCAAAATGGCGAAGTCCCTTTATTCTTATTAAGCTTAAAAGCGGGGGGCACCGGCTTAAACCTAACCGCCGCCGATACTGTCATCCATTACGACCCCTGGTGGAACCCTGCGGCCGAAAATCAGGCCAGCGATCGCGCACATCGTATAGGGCAAAACAAAGCGGTTTTTATCTATAAGCTGATTACTAGAGGTTCAGTAGAAGAAAAGATCATTCATCTACAACAAAAAAAACAAACCCTATTAAACGATATCTTCGCCAACGACGTCGCAACCGGCGGCCGTTTAGAAGCCGGCGATCTGCAGTATCTGTTGGCACCTATGGAATAAAACTTGTAGCCCCGCAGATCTGCTGTAGGGGCGGCCCCCTGTGGCCGCCCCTCTAGGGCAGGCACGGGGGCCTGCCCCTATGATAGAGACATTGATTTGCATAATCAGCTAGAGAATTGTTCAGCGTAAATAACAACTACCTCATACTTGACATGGTCCACATCTTGCAGTGTAATGGGCATAGATCACTCCCTAAACAAAAGGCTTATCATGAAACGACTCATTATCTTTGCTTTTTTGCTACTCATTTTGCCCGCCATTATTGTCCTTTTGATGTGGTTTCCCCTAAAGTTCATCCTGGTTGCGGGGGCATTTCTCGTCATCGTTGGCACTTATGACTTACTACAAAGCAAACACGCTATTTTGCGTAATTTCCCCATTCTGGGCCACATTCGCTTTATGTTGGAATTAGTCCGCCCAGAAATACAGCAATATTTTATTGCTTCCAACCAAAGCGAACGCCCTTTTAACCGCGAAACCCGCGCCCTGGTTTATCAACGAGCCAAGAATCAACGCGATACGCAGCCTTTTGGCACACAAAATGACGTGCGCGCGCCGGGGTATTTTTCCATACGCCATTCATTATGCCCTACGGTATTAAGCCACGATGAGGGCTATGTCATGGTCGGTGGGCCACAATGCAGCCAGCCCTACTATGCTTCCCGTTTAAATGTATCAGCATTAAGCTTTGGTGCCTTAAGTCCCAATGCCATCATGGCTTTGAACAAGGGCGCGAAATTAGGTTGTTTTGCGCATAATACCGGTGAAGGCGGTTTAAGTCCGTATCATCTACAGGGCGGCGATATTATTTTTCAATTGGGCACGGGCTTATTTGGTGCCAGAACGCATGACGGCCGTTTTTGTCCCGAAGAGTTTACTAAAAAAGCACATCTTGATGTGGTTAAGATGATAGAAATCAAATTATCCCAAGGCGCTAAGCCTTCACACGGTGGTATCTTGCCTGCCGCTAAGGTCAATCATGAAATTTCCACCATTCGCGGCGTGCCGATGGGAAAAGATTGTATTTCACCTCCCACTAACCCTGAATTTTCCACTCCAGAAGGACTATTGCATTTTGTAGCACAATTACGCGAGCTATCCGGCGGCAAACCGGTGGGGTTTAAATTATGTATCGGTATACGCTCTGAATTTTTAAGCATCTGTAAAGCCATGCTCAAAACGGGCATTTTACCCGATTTTATTACCGTAGATGGCTCCGAAGGCGGCACGGGTGCTGCCCCCTTAGAATTTGCCGATCACTTAGGCGAACCCTTATTTCCTGCTTTACGTTTTGTGCGCAATGCTTTAGTGGGCACTAATCTCAAAGATAAAATTCGCATCATTTGCAGTGGTAAAGTAGCCACTGGTTTTGACATGATCGATAAATTTTGTTTGGGTGCCGATATGTGTAACTCCGCTCGTGCGATGATGTTTGCCCTAGGCTGCCTGCAATCGCTGCAGTGCAATGCCAATACTTGTCCCGTAGGTGTAGCCACACAAAATCCACGCTTGGTTAAAGGCTTGGTGGTCAGCGACAAATCGGTGCGCGTTAAAAACTATCATACGGCCACCATTGAAAGTCTGCTAGAATTAGCGGGCGCCATGGGTGTTACAGGCATAGCCGATTTAAACCCTAAACATTTATTTAGACAAACTAGCGATTTTACTTCCAAAACTTACGCCGAATTGTATGAGTTTTTGGAACCCGGTGTACTCTTAGGCAAGGCCATTCCGGAAAGTTTTGCCGAAGCGTGGGCCAATGCCAGCGCCGAGCGATTTTAAGGTTGGCATTTTAGGTCTTCTAATACTTCAAAAGTGTTATCCAGCGCGGTTGCTATTTTCATAGCTAACGCGCTTTGGAAAAATTGTACATAAGCCATATCGCTATGACGCGTTAAATTGAGTTCTTTTAATTCTGCCTCTCTAGATGCTAGAGCTTCTTCTAATTTCGTAGCATCCTGCTGTAATTTTTTAAGATTTTTCTCTTGTAGCGGTATGCATTTCTGAGCCATCTTAACCTCGGGTAAAATATGGTCTGGCAATTCTGCAATTCTTGTGATGAAAGTCCTTTTGTTACTAATTTGAACTTTTACTGTCTCTATGAGCTCATAATTCGCTTTTAGGCTTTCCGTCTTTTCTTTTTTGCCTACAGCATTTTTACATATTTTTTTATGTTTTTCTAATATTCCCTGTAACACCATGATATCGACTTCTAACCCAGGTAGATTAGACTTTTCTATAACCGTTTTATTCTGCGCTATATCTTTTTGTTGTTGCTCAACTGCACGCTGAGTGCGCTCAAGATTATCTTTTAGTTTCTGGATAGATTCAGCGCTTTGAATTCTTTGCCATTTAGGCAAATACTCTGTGTTGTATTCCGCAGCTAAGGTTTTATATTGGGGCATGATTATCGTCCCTTACATGATCTTAGAATAAGTTAGTACGGTATTTTAACATGAAATTCATGGGAATTAAATAGACAGAAAAAGTGGGGGGATTCTAAGTAATAATAGCCCCTACGGTAGGGGCTATCCATATATCGCCCTAGTTACATTATATTGTTAAGCCAGCCAGCTGCTCTGTAATAGGCGCTTTCTCAACCGGTTGCTTTTCTGACCAAAAAGGGGTCGTACGCTCCTTCTTCCCATCCTTCCCAGAAAAATCCACAATCTCATTTTGCACAGTAGTGGTTACGGGAACAGTGTGCTCTGCAATTCCTGCTACCGTCTTACTATCTAATGTTGTGTCTACTTCTGCTAAAGGAAAGGAAGGTCTTGGAAGTTGATCATAGCACTTGCTTATATCATCAAAAAAACAACCTAGTTCCTTCTTTTTATTTGCTTGCATAGCACCTTTTAACTTTTGCTCTTCCTGTTCCCATTGGTCAAAATCTCGAAAAGATTTTTTCAAAAGCTCTTGTTTACTTATTTTAAAATCTTCATCTATCATTTTCAAATCATTCTGATATAGCGCATAATAATTCAAGATAGTGTCAGGACATGCATCGATTGCTGCATACATTTTTATGAGGTCCTTAAAAGCCATTTTTTTCTGGAACGCCGAAACTTCAGGCGCAGATAGTATCTGCTTAGCCATATCAGCAAACTTATCTTTTATGTTTGAAATCACGGGGATTTCATCCTTCTGAGAATAAGCTTTTTGTATTGCATCTATAGTCGGCACGATATAGCGTTTAAACTCTTCACCTCTATTAACCTCTATTTGAATAATTTTCATCTTTGAGTTGGCACAAACTTGCTCCAAATTAGCAGAAGTCTCTGGATAAAACGTAGCTAAAGGAAGATCTTCGCGAGAAAACACTATACAAACATCTGTGCTATGAGAAAATTTCTCACTGATCTCAGTACTGTTAGAAAGCTCCTCTTTCAGAATGAAGAACTTATTACATTGATCTCCCTCGAAGAAATAGCCCTCTAAAGATTTGCTTAGATAACCGCTCCTTGAAAAATCAAGCACTCGTAAAGGATTGCGAACCCTCTCTTTTTTTGAATCCACCGCTTCATCAAAACGAACACTTTTTTTAATTCCCTTTACAGCATCTTCCGATTTCAAGATAGATTTGCGTGACACAGCACCTTCTACACTAGACATATTATTTACCTCAGCTATTGCCCCAGTTAGGGCTATTTATATTTTTCGAACGGTTAGTTATAACAAAATAAGCTTAAGGTTTTCTTAAGGGATGTAACCAACTGATTTTACTGAAGTAAATCCATCTAAAATCCGAGCCGCGACCATAAGGGCCCGCTCCCTGACGGTCGCGGCTCGGATTTTAGAGGCGTTTACTCTATTTTTTGCTGGTTTTTGGCAATAAGAAGTACCTTAGCCCACACAAATTTGCTATGCTGTGGCCATCATGAGGAGAGAATTGTGTTTATTTACCAAGCCACATTAAAAAATGACGCCTTTGGGGGCATTGAAAAAGGACTTTTTAAAACTGAAGAGGGAGTGGAAGTCTTTGCCATTAAACGCATTTACAGTCAAAAATTTTTTTTGCGCGGTATTTCAAAATTATTAGCCTGGAATGAGCGCCGTGCTTTAAAGCAATTGATGCCCCTGCATCTACCTTATTTCCCAACTTTATTGTTTACCCATAAAGACTACCATATACGCGGCTTCTTGCAAGGAGACGCTATCTATCGTCGTACAGAATATTTAACACCCGAATATTTTAAACACTGTAAAGAATTATTAAGGTGCATGCGCCGTGCCGGTGTAGCCAATAACGATCTAGCCAAGGAAGCGAATTGGCTCATAGACGAAGCAACGGGATTGCCTGCTATCACCGACTTTCAACTCGCTTGGGTATTTTCCTCCAATTCAAAATTGGCCAGGGTTTTTGCGAGAGAAGATCTGCGGCATTTATTAAAGCATCAACGTAAATATGCCACCGTAGGAAAGATGGAACGCCGTATTTTGGCACAAAAATCAGGAATAAATCGTCTGTGGATGGGTGTCGCTAAACCCATTTATCTTTTTATCACCCGTAAACTCTTAGGGTGGAAAGAACGTACCGGCCCCGAAGAGCGCGATATTTAATTTTTGCGCCTAACTACAAAGGCCAGCAAATCCTGCAAGGGTGCCGTGTCTAGTTTTATAGGCTTCAGCGCAGCCATGCCCTGTTGGTATAGGGCTTCACGCATCTCACAAGCCTTGTCTAAACCCACCACTGCAGGATAGGTCATTTTATTCAACGCTGCATCGCGCCCCTGTGGTTTGCCTAGATTGCTCTCTAGACTCACCACATCCAGAATATCGTCTTGGATTTGATAAGCAAGGCCTAAGGCTTGACTATACTGGGTGATCGCCTCTGTTATAAGCACATCGGTTAAACCGGCGCAATCGCATCCCATCAAAATACTGGCTTCCAACAAAGCGCCTGTTTTTAAGCGATGCATTTGTTGTAATTGCGTCAAAGAAGGTTTTTGCTCGCTACCGGTATAGATTAAATCGATCATTTGCCCGCCTGCCATACCCTGTAAGCCACTGGCTTTAGCCAAGCGCTGCACCAATTTTAAGCGCGTGGCAATGGCTAATTGCTCATCATTGGCCAGAACCTCAAAGGCGAGTGCTTGTAAGGCGTCTCCGGCTAAAATGGCCGTGGCCTCATCGTAAGCGATATGACACGAGGCTAAACCGCGTCGCAGTGGGCTATCGTCCATGGCCGGTAAATCGTCGTGAATTAAAGAATAGGCGTGTACAAATTCCACTGCCACTGCGGCCGCATCGGCATGTTCCAAGGGAGCATCCAAGGTTTGGGCTGCAGCATACACTAAGGCGGCACGCAAACGCTTGCCCCCTTCTAAATTAGCATAAGACATAGCCGACAATAATCGTAAGGCTGCCGTGGGCGCTTCTTTTAGGTGGCGTTCTAATTGTGGAAGCACACGCGCTTGTGCGGCCCGTAAACAATCAGGCGCTAGCATTGTCGTCGGCATCAAAGTCTTCTAAGGCTACGCTGTTATTTTTTTCAATTAAAATCTGCACTTTTTGCTCAGCTTGTTTTAAGGCCGTTTGGCAAAGCCTCGTCAATTGCGTCCCTTTTTCAAATAAAGCCAAGGATTCTTCCAAACCCAATTGGCCTTTTTCCAGGGTATCGACTATGTCGGTTAGTTGCTGTAATGCCGTTTCAAACTGAAAGGCAGCTGGCGCTTTTTTGCTCATTCTGTTCACCCGCGTTATATTATTAAAAAATCCCAAAACCACCCATGGCGCCAAAAATAATAGTAGAAATCAGCTTATAAAAAACATATCCGGTGATTGCATTGGCCGCCACAATCAGGTAAAAGCTATCAATGAGTCCAGATTCAGTATTCAGTGGATATTGAAGCATCAGCACATTAATACTGACAAATACAAAGAGATACGCTACAAACAAAAACAACGACGAGAACAAAAACGTCCCCGTCAATAACAACACAATAGCCAACAGCAATGCGACGACAGCAGGAACCAGAAGGCTCGCAAAACGACTCATCAATAATTTTGGATCAATAGCCACTTTTTCGATTCGCAACACGGCATAGCTTAAACCATACGCCACAGCAAGACCTAGGGCGGTTAATAACAGCGGCTTTAAAAAGCCTAAGCTAAAGGGCGATCTTAAACCCAATTTACAAAACCAAGTAAAACAATAAAAAGCAGACAATACAACCACCAGGCCCAGGGTGATGGCCGTATGTAACATCTGCTTGCTCTGCGACGATTTCATCGCGCGATAAGGGTGAGCCAAGGTGCTCAGAAAATAGCACAGATATTGCGCGCTGATCTGTTTTACCCGCTGAACCTGTGCATTCTTAAGAAACCTACTCCATTGCTCAGATCGACTAGTATTCTTATCCGGCGAACCCTCATCTGGCAGTGGTGCTCCATCTTTTGAATTGTTCCTCTTCATCGTTATTCTCCTCTTATCATGACTAACAGTATAACTGCCCGCACCAATTTTCTAAAAAACCCATTTTTGGAAAATTTTGGTGCAAAACCTCCATAAAAACATGCATTGCACTACTCTACACTACGATAATAACATATTTACCAAAAAAACATGTAACTACTCGTTCCCGTAGTCAAGGACTCGCTACGCTAAAGTTGCTATAGTGGGTCTCAAATAGCCTTAACAGATCCATCACTGCATCTATTGGCGCTGCATTGGCTGCTGGCTTATCCAATCTCGCATCGTATAAGCCCGAGGCCCCTTCTTCCACGTAGTCACGGCAATACCGTCTGAAAGTTCTATCGCTTACTCCCAGCATCATCGCTGCTTCTTCTTGCGTCAATTTTCCTTTTGTCCACTGACCATACAAATCTTCAAATCTCATTATCCGGATCTCCTGTAACACTCTGATTTTCTGCATATTTTTTGCTCCTCTTTGAGGAGCTTAATTTAGCAGAACCGGTCAATTCCCTTGTTACTTACACCGGACAATTAGCCTGTTACCAACACATACCGGGAAAATAATTGACAAGCTAACAATTATGCCTTAATATGTCTATAGTAATATGACTATAGAGGTATTTGCTATGCAACGAAAGTTATCCCGAATTGCCGCGGGCGAGTTTAAAGCGAAGTGTTTGCAACTGATGGATCAAGTCAATGAGACACATGTTTCCATTATCATTACCAAACACGGTGTGCCTATCGCAAAATTAGTTCCAATCGAAGAAGAATCCGTACGCCTATTTGGCTTGCAGAAAAATTCTGTAGTCATTAAAAGCGATATTATTTCACCGATTGAGGAAGATTGGGATGCCGACAAATAATGTGTTGTTAGATACGCATGTATTGATATGGTTAATGAATGGAGATAATAAGCTTTCGAAAGAATCACAGAAAGTGATTGAGCATGCTCGAAAAAATGGAAATATATTTATTTCAGCTATCTCTGTTTGGGAAGTAGGTATGCTAGAGCAAAAGCAACGAATCATTCTCAATAAACCCTGTCTTGAGTGGATTAAAGGTTCATTACAGTATGGTATTAGACTATTAGCATTGACGCCTGAAATTGCAATAGAAAGCTGCCAATTACCCCGATATTCTGCAGGGGATCCCGCCGATCGTATTATTATCGCAACAGCCCGTATTGAATCATTAGTATTATTAACCTGCGATGAACGTATATTAGCGTATGGTAACCAAAAATTGGTCTTAACTATGAACGCGGGAAATTCTTTTGATATCGCCGGATAGAATTTAGGCAGTTGTCGATTTTTTGCTCAGAATCTGCTGGGATCTGATCTAGCGTCCAAGAGCCAAATTTGCTATGCTGTGGCCACTGAAGTGTACATCAAGGAAGCGCCGATGTTCGATAAACGCAAACCTAAATTAACGACCACCGCTGGGGCGCCTATTGCCGATAATCAAAATTCCATTACCGCAGGACCTCACGGCCCGGTACTGTTACAAGATTATCAATTGCTAGAAAAACTAGCTCATCAAAACCGTGAACGCATTCCCGAACGGCCCGTTCATGCTAAAGGCTGGGGGGCTCATGGTACGCTCACTATCACTGCCAATATGGCTCAATACACCAAGGCAAAAGCCTTACAAAAAGGGGCCTCAACGCCGTTAATCGCCCGTTTTTCAACGGTTGCCGGTGAATTGGGCGCGGCCGATGCCGAACGCGATGTGCGCGGCTTTGCTTTAAAAATATATACTGAGGAAGGCAACTGGGATATGGTCGGGAATAATACGCCGGTATTCTTCGTGCGCGATCCATATAAATTTCCTGATTTTATACACACGCAAAAACGCCATCCTAAAACCAATGTGCGCTCCCCTACCGCTATGTGGGACTTTTGGTCCTTATCGCCCGAATCCTTACACCAAGTCACCATCTTAATGTCGGATCGCGGTTTGCCACTGTCCTCTATGCACATGAATGGCTATGGTTCACACACCTATTCTTTGATCAATGCTAAAAACGAACGTTTCTGGGTAAAATTTCATTTTAAAACCCGCCAAGGCCATAAACATTTAACCAATGCCGAAGCCGCAACCGTGGTGGGTCACAGCCGCGAAAGTTATCAAGAAGCCTTATATGGCGCTATAGAACAAGGCAACTTCCCCCAATGGGAGGTGCAAATTCAAATCATGCCGGAGCTAGACGCCGAAAAAACACCGTATAATCCTTTTGATTTAACCAAGGTCTGGCCGCATGCCGATTATCCACCGATAACCATCGGTACCTTAGAGCTCAATCGCAACGTAGATAATTATTTCTGTGAGATTGAAATGTTGGCCTTTGCGCCTTCTAATGTAGTACCCGGAATTTCTTTTTCGCCCGATAAAATGTTACAAGCGCGCGTTTTTTCTTATGCCGATGCGCATCGCTATCGTTTAGGCACCCATTACGAATCCTTGCCCGTCAATGCGCCTAAATGCCCCGTGCATAATTATCATAAAGATGGCGCCATGAATTTCATAGGGCAACGCTCTGGCGCCACCGACGCTTACTACGAACCCAATAGCATGAACGGCGCCGTGGAAACACCTGCTTACGCCGAGCCCCCTTTAAAGATTTCGGGAGATGCCGCGCGTTACCCGCAAAAAGATGGCGCGGGTCAAAGTGTAGATGATTTTACGCAACCGCGCGCCTTGTTTAACTTGTTTGATAAAGAACAAAAACAACGTTTATTCGACAATATTGCCGCCGCCATGACCGGCGTGCCAGAGCATATCGTGGAGCGTCAATGCGTATTGTTCGACAAAGTTGCGCCAGAATACGGAGAAGGGGTTAGATTAGCGGTAGTAAAGGCGCGCCAGTGACCGTTAGGCATATGCAATGCTAAAACGATCACTCAGATGCGCGATTCTACGCAAATAGTGTGAATACAGATATGTTTTTTTTGAACTGTGTGTTGTAATCTAACAATAATTGTTCTATCCTAAGTGCGCATGTGCAGAACACAAAGATGTGCATACATTTTTGAAAATTTAATAAAATGAGGGTATTTACCGTGGAAAACTGGATGATTCATTCCGCAGAATTTCTTTTTGCCGTATCACTTTTTGTCAATGCATTGCTATTCATTCCGCAAGCTTGGCGACTCTATACGCAAAAAGAATCTAAAGAAGTTTCACTGATTACCTTTATTGGTTTTTGGATTGGGCAACTACTCACCGTTTGTCATGCTTTAATTAAAAGTGATTGGATATTATTCAGCGGTTATAGTTTTGCGCTGATTACTTGTGGCATTGTGATTATTCTAACAATTAAATATAGATATAATAAAATCAATTAGTTGATATAATATTGAGGGTGATTATTTTGAAATGCATTTCTCATTTAGATGAATTTAATATAATAGGTGAGTTAAATAAAACAATTTATTCGACTGTGGATTTATTGTCACAAAATAATTCAGCGCTAGTTCGCAACTCTAAAACAGCTTTTGAATTACTTAAAATGCTTTATAACGTTATTCATCTGTTAGCTGAATCTCTAGATAAATTTTATATCGCGAAACAGTATCAATATTTTGACCCGCATGTGGGTGAAAATGCTTGTCAAATCAGAGCCTATGCTTTTGTTATTCTGTCAAGAAAAAAAGAGAATAATAATGCCATAATAGAACGCATTCATTTTTTTAAATCTCATTTAAACAGATTAAAAAAAATATTGACGGAGAGAATTAACTACAAAAATAACAGCCTTACCGTCGTTGAATTTGCGGAAAAATATGCTTGCTACTTTTCTGTGAGATGGGATGAATGCTTCTTATGTAAATCCTATCTTTTAACTGTAGTTAAAAAATCAAATTCTCAAGGCTCATATACTTGCAGCTACACATTAGCTAACTTTTTCAAGATTTCTCGAACCTTCTCTGAAAAAATAATCCATCAATATCAATCACATCTATCCAGAATGTCTTGTAAATTTATTAAAACTATTGCTCTGGATTTAAACATAAATGAAAAAAACACACCTAGTATTATATCTTCAATATCATTCGATGATGATAAGCGCATGGTTTATCCTTGCTTCCTTTCTTCAAGGCTCATTTTTATGCATATGAAGAAAACTGAATGTGCTGTATTGATAATACTGAATACGATAGACGATAATAACAGTCGAAAAGACCTTATTTTATATAATAAAGAGGTAAAGCAAGGCCGTCTACTCACAAAGAATAATAATCTTATAAAAAATGAGGTATGCGTAGTGATACAATCTCCACGTATAGCTACTACACCTTTATCTTCGCTAGAATTGTTAACTGAGCTAAACAATTATGGGCTATATAATATGCTATTAATGAATATGGCTGCCCATCCACAATTAAGTGGTTCAAAATTGGCCCCATTTGCCGAACTATTCGTGCCAGATACTATACAGTTGACGACTGCGGAAGAAGAAATAGAGAAAGAATTTTTGGCCTTTAAAAGTAAAGCATATAAGGATGGGTTTTGTAAAGAAAATCCATCTTTGCTATGGATAAAACATATATTTATAGATATAATAAGCAATCAGCTATATTACGATCAAAACACTCATAATAATATAGGTGTAAAGGAAATTATTAATATTTAATATTAAGTTATATTAGGGAGTGTGAGAAAATGACTGATGTTCAAAAAAAAGTTCTGGCTGCGTTAAAGAAAATTGATGTGATGCAAATTTTGAATTTAATTCCAGAGCATATTTACTGGAGAGACAAAGATGGCCATATCTTGGGCTGTAATCAAAGCCAAGCCATAGATGCGGGCTTTAATTTTCCTGAAGAACTTATAGGGAAAACACTCTATGACATTCTTCCACAGAAGCTTGCGGACGAATTGAGAAAAAATGACCTTCAGGTGATGAAAAGTGGGGTTCCAACTACTTTTGAAGAAGATGGTTATATCTCTAAAAAAATACCCCTGCACGACAAAAATAATAAGATCGTTGGTATTCTAGGAGTATCGATCAATTTTAAATCTTACAAGGATCGCATGGACAATACTCATCATATGTTAGATGAAATTATTGCCGCTATGCCTGGTCATGTGTATTGGAAGGATAGAAATTGCATCTTATTAGGCTGCAATGAACAACAAGCACTTGATGTAGGCTTACGTTCACGACATGAGATTGTAGGAAAAAATGCCTATGATATTACTAATAAAAATTTACCTGAAAATATAAGGCAAGAGCATGCCACTCTCATAGATAAAGCGGACAAAGCCATCATGGAAAGTGGTGTACCGAAGGTATTTGAAGAATTTTCTGTAGAATTAGACGGCAGAGAAGCAGCTTACTTATCTCAAAAAACACCTTTACACGATAATAAGGGCGAAATCATAGGCCTCTTAGGTATCTCAGTCGACATTACGGAATTAAAAGAAGCAAAAGAACTAGCAGAAGCTGCCAGCAAAGCAAAAACTGAATTTGTGCAAAACATGCAGCACGATATACGCACTCCCTCGGCGGGTCTTTGGGGTGTCTTAGATGTACTGGCTAAAGCCGAAACGGATCCGAAAAAGAAAGAAACCTTAGACATGGCGGTTACGGCCAGCAAACGACTTTTGGATCTGTGTAACGATGCAGTCGAATTTGGGGATTTGAGTGGAAACTCTAGGCCGCTAAAGCAAGAACCTGTGAATATACGTGAACTGGCACAGTCGGTCATTGAACTCAACAAACCAGCAGCTTTTGCTAAAGATCTATTGCTTCATTTTAAGGTAGAGGCAACGGTTCCCGACACGATCTTAAGCGATGAATTTCGCATTAGCCGTGTACTCATTAATTTAATGGGCAATGCGATAAAATTCACGAATAAAGGCGAAGTCACTTTAAGCCTCAAGGCCGAAGTAAACCAAGAAACACGTCTTGGCGTATTGGCGCTAGAAATAAAAGACACGGGTATAGGGATTACCAAAGACAAGGTTAAAAATATTTACGACAAATTTAGCCGCGCGGTTTCCTCTAATACAAACCTGTACCCTGGAACCGGCTTGGGTCTGTATGTAGTGAAAACCTTTCTGGATGAAATGGATGGCGATATTACAGTGCAAAGCCATGAAAATGGCGGCACCTCTTTTAAACTGGATATCCCCTTTAAAGTTTGCTGGAAAGACATCAAAAAATCAGGCGTAGAAATAAATGACTGCTTTAGATCGCCCCTAGCCAAACAAAGCGTAGAAAAACAGCCCTTAGACGCAAAAAATGAAAAAATATCATCGACTAAAACGCCGTTTACACACGAGGTGTTAATCGTTGAAGACGATAAAACGTGCCTTTTTGCTGAAAAGAATTTGCTGTC